>JAGLHR010000525.1 GCA_023143415.1 Thiomargarita sp.
AGCTTTGGAACAGTAGTATTAAGTCGCCAAAGCTAAAGCGTTGTACTCCAACCAAAGCCCAAAGCGTTAGATTCCAAAAACGCCCAAAGCTGAAGCGTTGGACTCCAGAACAACGAAGCTAAAGCGTTGAACTCCAAAATAACCAAAGCGTTGGACTCCAAATCACAAAGCTGAAGCGTTGGACTCCAATTTCAACTCTTAATTCTATAGAATACGACGGAATTTAAAAGGTTTACGTGAAGGCGATAAGCTGGTTTTCGCTTTATTTCTCAAACTTTCTTGACCAGAATGCAAATAGCCTTCACTCCAACCAACAATCAAGAATAGTAAATGAAGCGTTTGTCCACCTAACCAGACTGTCACAATCGACCAAGCTATCACAATATATAAACTAAGCAGGGTAAAACCTAGCGAACTGCCAGGGGGATCCGCTACAGGTTGCAACATGGAATGAATAAATAACCGCACCATCATAGTTAAAAAAATAGTGACGAAAAAACCCAATCCCATTATTCCATGCATCAAAAACAACAGTAAAAAAAAATTGTCGATAGACTTTTGATGCCCTACCTTTGGCCAGCCAAAACGTCCCCAACCCCATACCATCTCCTCTTTGCCCACATCAATATAGTTCACAAGCAATTGCCAACGATAAGTGACTGTCTGATGTGATCTCGTTTCCGTTTCTGAAGGATCAACTGAAGCATAGCTTATAAACCAAGAAACTGTTGGAATGCCAACAAAAATTAAAAAGGCAACGAGAATCCAAACCATCAACCAGCGTTTTTTTGAACGCCCAATTAAAAGTACAATAGCGGCTATCACTGCCGCACTCAAAGGACCGCGTACCAGTGTTATCAATGCGCCTACGAACAAGACGAGTGTAAAAAATTTTGGTGTAGAGAGAGGTAACCAAGGTATTGGTAGAGGTAACCAAGGTATCGGCAATCGACGGAGGCGTTTTGGCCAAGCATTACTCCATTCTAACCAACGCTGTAGGCGATAACCGACTACCATAACGATGCCTGCTAAGATAGCATGTCCATAAGGGCCTGCGGATCGTGCCAATCCCCACCGATACTGAGTACTCCATTGCCAGCCTTGTCCACCAAAAAATCGTCCCAGTAGTCTTTGCCAGACAGTGAGGGAGCCAGTAAAAGATTGGGGCAGCATTAACAGCGTGACAAACAGCAACACGATGACAAAAATTTTTACAAATTCCTCACGCAATCCAGCCGGTTCAATTAAACTTTTAGCTAAAATGTAGGGGAATATAGTTGACCCGATCATGTTAGCAACGAAATTCTGAAAATGTGGTGCCCCTGGTGGACTGAGAGATTCGGAATAAACAATTGAAAAGGCATATCCCAACACCAAGAAATCGGTGAATGAAAACCGCCAGCCCGGCGTACCCCGTATGACCCAAACCGCTACGATAGGAGAAATTGTCGCTAGTTGAAAATTGGGATCTGGAAGACCGGGCACTGACCAACTGTAATAAGTGGGCAGAAACAATAACACCGGTACAAATACATTGATGAAAGCCTTGTGCGGTGATTGCGTCCATGCAATATAAGCGGCAAAGAATCCAGGTATGAGTATAATAATAGACATCATTTGCTATTGCCTGGCTCAATAATGGAAAAGTAGCAAAGAACTTCTTTCAACGCTAAAAGCGGAAAGTGAGCTCACAATTGGACAGGAAATCTTCTTTTTTTCCACGTCGTCTCGCTATAAAATGCTTGCCATTTTGGACAATCACTTCTGCGGGCATCGGTGCGCTGAGAAAGTATAATAAACTCGCCGAAAATCCATAAGCCCCAGAATTGAATATACTGATAATGTCGTTGAGTTCGACATGAGGTAGCTCAACTTCATTGGTAAAAACATCCATACTGGTGCATAAAGGCCCACCAATCGTAGTGGTATTTTCATTAGGCCAGTTCATTTTATTGGCGATTGCTGTTGGATACTTTTTGTTCATTCTAATGGGTAAAAACGCATGATTGATCCCGCCATCGACAATGGCATATTTTTTTCCTCTGGATTCTTTTACGCTAATGACCTTTGTTAAAAAAATACCTGCGTCTGAAACGAGGAATCTACCTGGTTCTAAAATAAATTGCGTCTCCGATAAATCAAATAAAAGAGAGGCTTTGTGAATAAGCGTCGTTAATCCCTGACCGAAATTTTCGACATCAAATTCTGGCTCCGATTCATTATAGGGTACTCCGAGTCCACCACCAAAGTTGAGACATTTCAGTGGGAGTCCAAATTGTTTAGCCATTCGACCTGCAATTTGCAAAGTATTGTCTATGCTTTCTAGTAAAACGCCTTCTTCAAGTATCTGTGAACCGACATAAACATGAATGCCCTGCAATTCAATCCAATTCAGGCTTAATGCCGTTTTGACGACCGTTTCAATTTGTTCTTCGTCTATGCCTAATTTTTGTGAACCGCCACCTGTTTGCATTTTCACTTTTTTGACACCCTGTATGGGATTAACTCTTACACATACTTTAATAGGGCGATGTTCATTTTTTGCAATGGCATTAAGGCGGTGTAATTCGTCCAGAGATTCAACATTAATGATATGAACATCACTTTTGATGGCATATTGTATGTCTTCGTCGGTTTTTCCAGGACCGTTATAAACAATATCTTTTCCCTCAAACCCGACCTTTAAAGCAACATATAGCTCTCCTGATGAGGCGATTTCCGCACCCGCGCCGAGTGAACGAAGAAATGAGCAGACAGTTGGATTTGGATTTGCTTTGATGGCATAAAATATTTTGACTTTTTTGGGTATCGCGCGTTTTAAAGCATCGTACTGTTTCCTTATAATGTCAAGATCATAAACATATAAGGGGGTTCCATATTCTTTGACAAGTGTTAAGGCATTAACATTGCCTATTTTCAAGAGACCTTTTTCAGAATATTTCATTATGTTCGCTTATAATTCGACAATGTTATGATTAATGGTGAATTATTAATGGTGAATGGTTTTCGATGTTTGAGTTTTTCTTTAAAAAACTAAAAACTCGAAATGATGAATACGGATTAAAGGATTAACAGGATGACGATAATTTTTTAAATGATTGATTTAATTCATTATTTATAGATTTTCGCGTCAAAAAACGAAAACATCGAAAATAATTCATTATTAACTGATGTTACGCAAAGCTATTCTATTCGAGCTTAGAAATATTCGAGCTTAGAAATCCGATT
>JAGLHR010000526.1 GCA_023143415.1 Thiomargarita sp.
CTTTATGGTTGCCCTGAGTAGTCACGAATTATTTACCATTCGAGGTTTCCGTTTTTCTTCAAAAAACGGAAACCTCGAAACCATTCATCATTCACCATTAATTTAGGGACGATGCATTTTCATAATATTCATTCCCTTCAACAAATTGAGTGCTTCGTAAATGGCATAATCCTTTTTAATCAAAGGTTCATCCGTTTCATCTGTTGTTTGATTTAATTGGATAGTCGTTTTCTTCTGGCTATCCGTTTTCTTCTCGGATTCTTTCTTTGAATTGCCGTTATCTAAATGCCCTGCTAAATCGGCTTCTTTGATACGCAAAGAAGAAGATTCTTCTCCATCTGAGGCAATTTCAACTTTGTTTAATATAATGTCAGGTTTTATCCCTTCTGCTTGTATCGAACGACCCAAAGGCGTAAAATAACGTGCCGTCGTCAGTTTCAAAGCGGCATTATTATTCATCGGCAATATGGTTTGTACAGAACCTTTACCAAAGGTTTTTGTACCCATAATGATAGCCCGTTTGTGATCTTGAAGAGCACCAGCGACAATTTCTGAAGCGGAGGCGGAACCATCGTTGACCAATACAACTATTGGGGCACCATTGAGTAAATCTTTATTATTCGCCTTGAAATTGAGAGAAGCATCTTCAACGCGACCTTTGGTATAAACTATCAGCCCGTCATTAAGAAAAGTGTCCGACACATCTACGGCGGCATTCAAAACTCCCCCAGGGTTGTTACGCAAATCTAGCACTACCCCTTCCAGTTTTCTTTTATTCTCCTTTTCAAGAGCCTTGATAGCCTTTTTCAAATCGCTCCCAGTACGGGATTGAAAATGACTAATGCGAATATAGCCATAATTATCTTCTAACATACGGCTTTTAATGCTTTTAACCCGGATGATCGCACGTACAACAGTAATAGTAATAGGTTTGCTCTCTGTATCGCGCACAATAGTCAAAATGATGCCTGTTCCAGGTTTACCACGCATGATTTTGACAGCATCACCGAGTGTCATTCCTTTTACTGGGGTATCATCTAAGCGAATAATCAAATCACCGGCTTTAATCCCAGCACGTTGTGCGGGTGTATCATCAATCGGTGCAATCACTTTGATAAAACCATCTTCCATGCCGACTTCAATACCAAGCCCCCCAAATTTACCTGTCGTACCAATTTTGATTTCTTGATAGGCTTCAGGCGTTAAGTAATTTGAATGCGGATCCAATCCGTTTAACATGCCGTGAATTGCATTTTCCAAGAGCGTTTTGTCATCGACTTCTTCCACATAATCGGTTTTTATTCTGTGAAATACTTCGGTAAAGGTACGCAGTTCTTCTACGGGTATCGTTGACAAGTCGCTTTGACGATCCGCAAAAACATCGCCTCCGATGGCAATATAAGAGCCGATAACAATACCTATTAATAGGGAAGGCAAATGACGGGATAGATTTTGCATTAATTTCTCCAAGTTGCTAAAAATGCTAATTGATAAGATTTGATGTATAAATGTACTCCAATATACAAAGCTGAAGCGTTTTCGAGGTTTAAGTTTTTCTTCAAAAAACTTAAACCTCGAACTCCAATATACAAAGGAATGAGACTTCAATAATACCCGACGAGATTTTAGTCTTCAAAAAAACTAAAACCGAGTCACTAAACCTGACAGGTTTGGCGTTCAAACCTCGAAAATTATTAAATTCTCATTCCAAAGCGTTGTACTCTTTTCGAGGCGAAAGTTTTTTGAAAAAACCTTTCGCCTCGAAACCAGTTAAAATGATTTATCTGAATCTTTATATTCTACACTTTTTTACACGATTAACGCAACCATTCTTTAGGTGGTTGAGGTACACCTTGGTGGCGAATTTCAAAATATAAAGCCGATATTTTACGTCCACCACTATAACCGACTGCAGCAATGAGGTCATTTGTCTTGAGCCAATCTCCCGTTTTCACATATAAACTTTGATTATGTGCATACAAGCTCATATATCCATCGCCGTGATCAATAATTATTAACAATCCAAGGTTGCGAAACCATTGTGCGAAAACGACACGCCCTGCCGCAATCGTAGTGATTTTTTTACCTTCTGGTGCCGCAATCAGCAATCCTTGCCATTTTAAGTGACTAACCAGTTGCTGACCAAATCGTTTGATCACTTTTCCTTGCACGGGAAATGGTAATTGTCCCTTTAGTTGTGCAAAATTTTGTTCCTGTGGAATATTTTTAATAGTCCCTTCCAATCTCCCTAATAAAGTCTCCAATTTGCTTTTGTTCTCTTGAAGACGTTTGAGTTTTTTAGCTTGAGTTTCAAGGGTACTCGCTAATTGCGCTAAAATTTTTTGACGTTCTTTATAATTGAGTTCAAGTTCCTTTTTTTTCTGATTTTGATTTTTAACTAACTGATTTAAATCAGTTTTTTCAAGTTCAATCGCCTGCTTGAGATCTGTTAAATTGTCTAAAGTGTCTTTGATGTTGACAATTTGGTTCATCCTAGCATTGTTGAAATACTTATGGTAAGTGAGCATTCGCCCTATAGTAAAAGGATCTTCTTGATTTAACCAGAGTTTTAAGTAATTTTGACGTCCTGTTATGTAAGCAGTGCGAATTTGTCGTGCTAAGACGATACGTTGTGTATTAAGCTGTTTGCGTAGGGCAACCTGTTGGTTTTTCAAGGTGGCTAATGTATGTTGCTTGTCAGTGAAGACACCATGTAACATTTCTAAACGTTGAGTCACTTTGCCTATATCTTCTTCACTATGTTGCAATTGACGCTGCAATCGTCCGTACTGAGTACGGGTATTGTGCATTTGAGTTTGTAATTGACGAATGCGTAATTCGAGTTGGCGGAGTTGCTCTGATGTTGTTGAGGAATCTGCCACAGACGTGCTTATTAATGCCAGCAAAAAAAAGGCTAAAATTTGACGCATGATCCATTTTTTTTGATCACTACTCAGCTTTGAAGTGCGAATCGAGTACAACGCTTCAGCTTTGTCTATTGGAGTACAACGCTTCAGCTTTGTCTATTGGAGTACAACGCTTTAAGACTGAAGTAGTGACCTTTTTTTGTAGAAATTAATTAACTTTACCCTGATTAGCCACCGCTTCCGCCGCATTTTTAATCGCCTCTTCATCACCAAGATAATAGTGCCTTATCGGATTCAAATTCTCATCCAGTTCATACACTAAAGGCACTCCTGTTGGAATATTCAATCCAACAATATCTTGATCTGAAATCTTATCAAGATATTTAACCAAAGCACGTAAACTGTTGCCATGTGCGACAATAAGCACTTTTTTGCCCTGTTTGATAATTGGTACGATTTCTTCATGCCAATAAGGCAAAACTCGTTCAATGGTGTTTTCTAAATTCTCAGTTAAGGGCAGGGCATTTTTATCAAGTGCCTTGTAACGGGGATCATGTACAGGGCTTCTTTCATCTTCTGGAGCCAATGCAGGTGGGGAGATATTGGAACTTCTCCGCCATATTTTTACCTGATCTTCGCCATATTTTTTCGCCACTTCCGCCTTATTTAATCCCTGAAGTATTCCATAATGGCGTTCATTTAAATGCCAATCCCGATAAACAGGAATCCACATTAAGTCCATCTGATCCAAAGTGATCCAGAGAGTTCTAATTGCTCTTTTTAAAACAGATGTAAAAGCGACATCAAATCTGTATCCCTCATTTTTCAGGATTTCACCTGTATTTAATGCTTCGATTTGACCCTTTTCAGATAGATCAACATCAGTCCAACCTGTGAAACGGTTTTCTTTATTCCAAACGCTTTCACCATGTCTTAATAAAACTAATTTGTACATGAGTATATTTTCCTATTAAATCAAATAGTTAGCCTAAAGTACAACGATTTCGTTCTGAGAAATCAGATTTTTGAAAAAAATCGGATTTCTTAAATCTCGTTTTTTAACTACTCCGCTTTGAAATCAATTTCAAGGCTAAAAGCATTCGAGGCTAAAGTTTTTTTTAAAGAAAAAACTTTAGCCTCGAATAGTCTGTTAAAACAGAC
>JAGLHR010000527.1 GCA_023143415.1 Thiomargarita sp.
ACTTGAACCTCGAATTGAGTTTTTTGAAAACAAAACTCAAACCTCGAATGCCCCTACAACATTTCAGCCTAAAGTTTTTCATCAAAAAACTTTAGGCTGAAATATTCTTATTTCGACTGACGAAAATATTCATCGGGCAATCCCTTGTGGTTGCCTATTATGTAGGGGCAATCTCTTGTGGTTGCCCTGAGTAGTAACGAAAAACTTAAACCTCGAATGCTTTTAGCCTTGAAATTGATTTCAAGGCTAACCGCTAAGTAGTTACTGAATTTTAATGGTTTTTGGGTGCAATTTGACTTATCCTTGCTTATATACAATCCTTGTAGTTATTATTTGGGGTTAAAAAAACTTAATCATCAAGTATCACTTTTTTAATTAGAAATAATATTTAATAATAGACAAAATATTCTCTTTTCGTAAAAAATTATGCTCAAAGAATCTGGTGTCGTTGTTGAAATTGATGATAAGTTTGCTATAGTACAAACTAAGCGTACCAGTTATTGTCGGCAATGTGCCGCTAACAAGGGCTGTGGTACAGCAAGTTTATCCGCTATACTGGGGCAAAAATATACGCAAGTAAAAGTGATTAATCACTGTGATGCAAAAGTGGGTGATAGAGTTGTAATAGGTGTAGAAGAACAAGCCTTGCTTAAAAGTGCTTTTGTTTTATACTTACTCCCTTTACTGGGTTTATTTGCAGGAGCTATTGGCTATGAGATGTTAATCATAATAGGAGAGTGGCCTCGCTATGAAGCATTGATCATATTAGCAGGTTTGCTTGGATTGTTTATTGGATTAATAGGGGCAAAAAAAATCACTTTTCTCATGTCTAAAAAGACTGATTATCAACCTGTGATAGTTGATCGCTAGAATGATTTCGATTCGAGGTTCACGTTTTTTCGGTAAAAAAACTTAAACCTCGAATTGAGTTTTTCTTCAAAAAACTCAAACCTCGAATGGTGAATGATGAAGGAAGGAAAATAAATGTAAGTTATTGTTTATTATTAATAATTTAATTTTAATAAAAATTGGTTCAACTTTTAGTTTAGTTAGTGTTCATCCAGAAACGGCTTTTAAAATCCCAAAAAGGTGTTTCCGGATGCTAGTTAAAAAAGCCGAATTTTCACTATCCCAGTTAATCTCTAAACAAAAACACAAAATCTCTCTTAATGCTAAGAGTTGAAATTTTTTTGAAACTCTTAATTCGCATTCTTAATTTATCTCTCTTACTTAAATGAACGGTAACTACTCAGTGGTTAGCCTTGAAATTGATTTCAAGGGTGATAGGACTTACGCATTGACAAAATAAGTATTTTATGAAACTCTTTAAATACAATGTGTTACAAAATTTCACCCAAGTCATTTTTGACTCTTTTTACCAATTGAATTCCGTCATCAATTTTTATAAGTCTCTGATTTGTATAGAGAACATATTTTATTGCGTTTGTCAATGCGTAAGTCCTAGGTGAGTAGTTACCTCAAATGAATATGTTAGAATAATTGTTTTTATCAATATTATTGGAGTGACCGTGAAACACAATTTATCAACGAGTTTTAATTTCTTTTTGTTGATGGCAGGATTATTATCTGCCCCACTTTCAGCGCAACAGTTGCCTGATTTTACCCTGATGGTAGAAGAATGTGGTCCCGCAGTTGTCAATATTAGTACCACTGCGAAAAAAGTCGAGAAAAAAGACATTTACCGTTCCATTCCCAAATCATTTGAAGACAATCCTTTTCACGATTTTTTCCGTCATTTTTTTGAAGATGGCAATGAGTTGTTTGAGGAAGAACGTCCATCCACCTCATTGGGTTCTGGTTTTATTATATCTAATGATGGTTATGTGGTCAGCAATAATCATGTGATTGATGAAGCGGGTGAGATCATTGTGCGTTTAACTGATCGCCGCGAATTTATTGCTGAATTGATTGGTACTGATAAACGCAGTGATATTGCCTTGCTAAAAGTGGACGCAACCAATTTGCCGACGGTTAAACTTGGTTCATCAGGGAGCTTGAAAGTGGGTGAATGGGTATTAGCTATCGGATCACCATTTGGGTTTGAACATTCTGTAACTGCTGGTATAGTAAGTGCTAAAGGCCGAAGCCTTCCGAGTGACACTTATGTCCCTTTTATTCAAACTGATGTGGCTATTAATCCTGGTAACTCCGGCGGTCCTTTATTTAATTTAGAAGGCGAAGTGGTTGGGGTTAACTCACAAATCTATAGTCGCACTGGTGGATTTATGGGCTTATCGTTTGCCATTCCTGTTGATGTGATGAAGAATGTGGTTGAACAGTTAAAGACAACAGGTAAGGTATCACGCGGTTGGTTGGGTGTATTGATTCAAGATGTCACTCATGAATTGGCTCAATCCTTTGAAATGAAAATACCTCAAGGTGCCCTCATCGCTAAAGTGTTACCCGAAAGCCCTGCTGCTAAGGCTAAATTCAAAGTGGGTGATATTATCATCAACTTTGATGGCAAAAATATAGAACGTTCAGCTGATTTACCCTCTATTGTTGGTCGAACTCAGGTTGGTTCAAGCGTCGAGACGACTGTTATACGTCAAGGTGAAAAAGTAACTATATCTGTTAGCATTGATGAATTACCGTCGGATGACGACATTCAATTAGCTACTATTCGTCGAGGGGGGAAATCTGCAAGCAGCAGTCGTCTTGCTTTGTCAATTATTGATTTAACTGATGAAAAACGGGAAAGCTTTGATATTAACGAAGGCGGTGTATTGGTGCAGAATGTGGATGAAGGACCCGCACGCAATGCAGGTATCAGTAAGAGTGATGTTATTATGATGATGGATAATATCAATATCAAAAATGTTTCCCATTTTACAGAGATATTAAATAGACTGAGCGGAGTAACAGTGCCTATATTGGTACATCGGCGTGGTTCGCCCCGCTTTTTGGCACTAAAGGTTCCAAAAAAATGACAGAAAAGTCAATCTTGACACTTTACACGCGAGTAGGGTGTCCTCTTTGTGACGAAATGAAACAGCAATTAGTTTTGTTTCAACAGCAGTATGGATTTTCCTTAAATGTCGTGGATATTGATGCTGATAGTTATTTCAAATTGCGCTATGGTGAACGAATCCCTGTTTTAGCGGCGGGGGATCGGGAAATTTGTCATTATCAATTGAATGAAGATTTGGTTTTAGAATATTTTAAGACTTGCTAATTCACCATTCATAATTCACCATTCATAATTCGAGGCTAAAGTTTTTT
>JAGLHR010000528.1 GCA_023143415.1 Thiomargarita sp.
ATTCGGTTTGGCATTCGGTTTGGCAGTCGGTTTGGCAGTCGGTTTGGCAGTCGGTTTGGCATTCCCAATCTTTTATTATATCGGTTATTTCCGATTGCCCTTTTATCCCTTTTATTTCATCAAGAGCTTATTTACTTGCCAATTAAAAAATAACATCTATTTTCAAGATGATGCTATTTCTCTACCCATCTGGGGCTTAAAAGACAAATTAACCCAACAAGCTCACAAAGAACCAGAAACCGCCCAACAATTTGTTGACTTTCTGCTCGAATATCGTCCCTTTCAAACCAAACTCGCTATGCACATCACCCATGCCGCCACCGCCGGCATTTGGGATAGCGAACCACTCAACGCAGACAAATTAAATGAGCCAGTGATTATCCAAAAAACCGCTGAACTCATTCCCTCAGACAAATGGTTAAGAAAAATAACCACATTAAAAGAGCAATTAATCCACACGCAAAAACAAACGAATATCCACCAAATTCATCAAGGTTATCAATTATTCTTCGATCAATTAACCGAATTGAGAGAACTCACGCTACGCGAACCCTATCAATGGCATCGCTACTACCTAGACACACTCGACAACTGGATAAAAGTCGCTCAACAAAGGCTTTCCAAGAATCAATTAGAAGCAGAAACCCGAGAATCTCAAGCGGAAAACGTTTATTTAGCCGGCACCCCGCTGAATCCTCAAGAGCATCGCAATGTCTTCATGGAACGAACCGACTTACAAGAAGAATTAACCAACCGCGTTTTCACCGCCAGAGAAATGCCCTTATTCCTCATTCAAGGGCAACGCCGAGTGGGCAAAACCAGCTTACTGAACTTTCTGCCCGAACTATTCGATGGCAGCCGCTTAAAAATCATTTACATCGATTGTCAAGACGACAGTATTGGCGATGTCTTAGAATGGATGCAAACCATCAGAAGTAAAATCAACACCGCCCTTGACTTACCTATCGAAAACTGGCACCCCCCCGAAAACTGGCTCAAAGCCTGGCGCGAACTCGCTGCTTACCTAAAAGAAGTCGCCAAAAAGGAAAAACGCAAAATCATCTTAGCCATTGATGAATATGACTATTTCCACAAGCACTGTTTAGAAGATGAAAAACAAGCAGAACGTCTATTAGGGGCAATGCGGCATTTTACCCAACATCAAAACCAAGTGATATTCTTATTCACTGGAGCCTACTCATTCGCAGAGCTTAAAAACCCCGATTGGATTAAATACTTCCCTCACGCTGTCAAAATCAAATTGGATTATCTCTCCAAAGAAAATACAATTCGCCTCATCACAGCACCCGTGCCAGAAATCGACTATCCTGTTGATTTAACTGAAAAAATGGTCGAATTGACACAAGGGCATCCTGCCCTCACTCAATTACTCTGTCAAAACATCGTCAACCTCGCCAACATTCAGGGCAAAAAACAAATCAATGAAGACGATTTACAACAAGCGATAAGTGAAATGCTAAAAGAAGGAATTTTCGTTATTGATAATTTCTGGGGAGAATTCTGCAAAGCGTCTGAATGCAAACAAACGGTTATCCAAATTATTCGCCAACAACCCGTCACTTGTATAGAGAGTTTAAACCGACTTGAAAGACATGGTTATATCATCAAAGTCAACGAAAAATGGCAAATGCGAGTACCCTTGTTTACAATGGGATTAGAAGAATTATATCTCAAAAATATTTGAACAGGATTCAAAAGTAGAGCCAAACCTCTGAGGTTTTGGAAACCTCTGCCGTTTTTCGTTGAGTGAACGTCAAGAAATCCGATTTTTTGAAAAAATCGGATTTCTAAAATTAACCTGTTCAAATTTTGTTCATTCTGATTTAGCCAGGTAGGGTGGGCAACGTGGGTGCAACGGCACTTTTTTAATGAGGAAGCCGTTGCACTTAAAGGACTTTGCCCACCCTACAT
>JAGLHR010000529.1 GCA_023143415.1 Thiomargarita sp.
GTGGGTTTCCACTTCGTTCCTTTCGAGGCTAAAGTTTTTTCTTTAAAAAAACTTTAGCCTCGAAACCACCCTACATCGCTTATTATCAATAGATGGAACGGGTTATTTTTGCCTGTCACCTCATAAGATTCTTTTTAGCGGGAGCACTTGGAGATTTTCAATGAAATTATTTCGATAAATACATTAAATAATGATAAATACATTAAATAATAAAATCAATCTATTTTTCAAAATCTTTGATGAAAACAAAGCCACAAAAATACGTACTATTTCAGAAAATAAAAACGCTTTATAACACACAAAAAATCTAAAAGTACCTTTTCATCTGCGAACATCTATAGAAATCCGATTTTTTCAAAAAATCGGATTTCTTAAACCTCTAATAAAATCAGCTAACTTTGATAACATCCTATATAATATGATGAATTGTTATTGTTTTTCAGATAAGAAGTTTTTTGAAAAAATTTGGTTTCTAACAAATTTATTTTTCTGAATGTCTATAGTACAGTATTCATTTTTCTGAACAGAATTAGAGTCATTTAACAGGTTAAAACGATGAAAAAATATGTCCCTATTTTTTTTGTGAGTATTAGTATGATTTCCAGTTTGGGTTGTGTTTCGAGTTTATCCAAAAAGGAAAGTTCGCCCCCTTCACAAGCAACAGTAAGCACTTCTCCTGGAACAGCACCTCTCCATCAGGTTCCTGCTTCTTTTCCACAGACTCAACCCCTTCCGTCTGCAACTCAGCCCGTACCAGGTGATTCTGGAACCGCCGTTTCTCCGCCACCTGCGACTCAGCCCGCTGTGCCAAGTGGCTTTGGAACAGCACCTGAACAGGAACCAGCCGATATAGCCGTGGAGGTTCACTTTGAGCCTTTGCCTTCTAAACCACTCTTGGAGCCAATGCAGGTTGTTGAGGCGTATTATCAGGCTATTTCTGATAAAAATTGTGGGAAAGCCGCCCAACTTCGACCAGGTTATACTGAACAAAGCTGTTATAACATAGAAAGTATGACTTTGAAAGAGGCAAAAAAGCTCTGGGAAAAGGGTGAAACATCGGTTGTTTATATAGATATCCTTTATAAAAAGGGCGGAAAAGAAAAGTCCTTTTTTGGGTATGTCAAACTCATCAAACGACCTGGGCAGTGGTTGATTGTTAATAATTCTTATCAGTCAGGGAGTAAGATGGATTTTGATGAGTATTTGCGGGTGCATAAATTGTCTTGAAGGCAGGGCGAACACGCAGGTTCGCCCTTACGGCCACTGAATACGTGGAGATTGGTAGGGGCAGACCTGTGTGTCTGCCCTTAAAATGGTATTGACTCCTTAACTTAATAGCATTAACCTACACCTACTTCCAAAATAAAATGAAATATCGTGTTTTGATTGAACGAGATGAGGATGGCTGTTGCTCAAGTACCTTCTTTACCTGGATGTTTATCACAAGGTAAAACAAGGAAGGAAGTTTTATTGAATATCCAAGAAGCCATTATTGTCTATTTATTTAGAAAGTTTGCAAGCACATAATGAAGCTGTTCCTCCTTTGTACTCACTTTTAACTCACAACTGAAATGCAATTGACAAGAATATTTTATGGCTGTATTATATGTTCGCCAATAGTATGAAGGGTATATTAGAAAACTCTAATTTGAACATTGAGTTGAAGGATGATCTCGTTACGCACTCAAAATATAACGGTTTTATTTAATTACTTTTGAAATTTAGTTTTCTTAAAAAATATAAGTAATTGATTTATAAGTTATTTAATATTTTTTTAAACTTAAAATAGAAGACAAAAGAGGCTACAGTACAAAAACATGACAGACAAACAAACAGATGTACCTTGTGTTGTGTTAATGACAGCAACAATAACTCCTCCAAAAAATGCTGTTGCTTTGAAAAGAGTTGATTGCAAACAAAGAGAAAATGATTACGCAGAAGCATTAAAATATTATCTATCAATTCCTGATCAATATGTAGATAGAATAATTTTTGCGGAAAATTCAAATAGTGATTTATCAAATCTTAAAAAAGTGGTTAATGATACGTCACATAATAAAACGGTTGAATTTCTTGAATACAAAAATGGCAATAATTTTCCGCCGCAATATGGCAGGGGCTATGGAGAACTCAAACTGATTGATTATGCTGTCGATAATTCAAAAATTCTGACAGAAGATGATTTTATTTGGAAGGTCACTGGGAGATATAAATTATTAAATATTATTAAGTTAATAAAGACTCAGCCTAAAAGATTCTCTATTTATTGTGATTTGAGAAAGTACAGAATAAATGCAGCAGATACTAGAGCGTATGCGTTTACGCTCCAGGGGTATAGGAGGTATTTGTATAATAAATATCATCACTTGAAAAAACTAGATGAACTAAACGGTCCGAAAAATATGATAATGAGTGAGATTGCTTGGTTTAGCCTTATTTACGCTAACATACGTAATGAATTCGTGAGAGATGATTTTGACGAACTGATATTTCCAAGGTTGAAATATGTGCCACATTTTGAGGGAATGAT
>JAGLHR010000053.1 GCA_023143415.1 Thiomargarita sp.
AACGGTGCCACTTCGTTCCTACCCACCCTACATGACTATCTAAGGCATCAAGTAAGATAGATAATTTTTGTATCTTATTAAAATTTGGTGGTGGTTATGTAGGGTGGGTTTCGCTATCGCTCTACCCACCATTTTTCAACGGTGCCACTTCGTTCCTACCCACCCTACAAGACTGAATTTTCAGTATTCAATTCATCAGCTTCCAGTCATGTAGGGTGGGCAAAGTTCTTTTATTGCCCACCTCATTAAAAAAGTGCCGTTGCACCCACGTTGCCCACCCTACATGACTATAAATCAAATGTCGCAACAACCGGCGCGTGATCTGAAGGGCGTTCTAAACCGCGAGGGGCAATATCTATCATACAACTTGTGCAATGAGAAGAAAGGGAAGAACTCGCTAAAATGAAATCAATACGCAAACCCATATTGCGTGCAAACGCTTCTCTACGATAATGCCACCAACTAAAAAGGGCGGGCGGTTGCTCAAATAAACGAAATGTGTCGTGCAATCCTAAACTGAGTAAATCTCGTAAAGCAGCACGTTCCGGTGGACTCACAATGACTTTTCCTTTCCAAGCGGCTGGATTATAGACATCTCTGTCTTCGGGGGCGATATTAAAATCGCCTAACAGAATTAAATGGGGAAATTCTTGAATACTTTCGCTGATGTAATTATGTAAGTATTTGAACCAATTGAGTTTATACTGATATTTGTCAGAATCCAAAGAGGCACCGTTAGGTACATACAGATTCAACACACGTAATTTGTTATCATAAGTCGTTCCCAATACGCGCCGCTGTGGATCGTCTAAATGAGGTAAATCGGTAATGACATCGTTGCCTTTCATGCGGCTTAGTAGAGCGACACCGTTATAGGTTTTCTGCCCTGAAAAAAGAACGTGATAACCTGCCGCCTGTATTTCTTCAATAGGAAATTTGTCATCAGTCATTTTTATTTCTTGTAAGGCGAGAATATCTGGTGCGGTGTTTTTCAAAAAATCTAAGACGTGTGGTAGGCGAACACGTAGGGAATTGACATTCCATGTTGCAATTTTTATTTTTTTGTTCATATTGATGACGATTCTTTAATTTTTAATCAAAGCTGAAGTGATTAATGGTGAGGAGTTCAACGCTTCCGCTTTGGATTTTTGGAGTTCAATTGGTGAAAATTCGTTTAACAAAAAGTTGTTCTATAACCAAAAAAAATATTAAAAAACAATAATTTACATTAATTTACTTTCATTCACCATTCTTTGTACAGGACATTTTTTATAACTCATTGATTTAAATCACTTTCAATTGTTAGAATCAGAATTTTCAGAATTGAAGAATTAACAGAATTTCAAACCTCATAAGTTAGGAACGTGCATGAAATAAATTCGA
>JAGLHR010000530.1 GCA_023143415.1 Thiomargarita sp.
GGAGTACAACGCTTCAGCTTTGTCAGTCCAAAAAACGCCCAAAGCTGAAGCGTTGGACTCCATTTTTATTTTTAAATATAAATTAACAATTAATAATTACCAATAATAAAATTTTTCAATTTTCAGCTATGTTAACCAACTCTCCTCGTATTGCAATAACCCCAGGTGAACCTGCGGGTATTGGTCCCGATATTACCTTACAATTAGCGCAACAAGTTATCCCTGCCCATATCGTTGTCTTTGCTGATCCTGATTTATTAAAACAACGGGCGGCGCAACTGGGTTTACCTATTCAAATACGAAAACTTTCCCTGCCCTTTGGAAAAGGGGAAAGTTTACATCAACCTGGTTATCTTAATGTTATACCCATTCCCGTTGCACAGCCTGTAAAATGTGGGCAATTAAATTCTGCTAACGCACCTTATGTATTAGAAACTCTGCGACAGGCGTGTCAAGGTTGTATGGATAACGATTTTGATGCTTTAGTCACGGCTCCCGTACATAAGGGCATTATTAATGAGGCAGGACTCCCATTTAGTGGACATACTGAATTTTTAGCGGCGCAAACAGGCGCGAAACAAGTCGTGATGATGTTAGCGGCTTCTGGATTACGGGTAGCCCTCGTGACAACGCATTTACCGCTTTCACAAGTCAGTGCTGCGATAACGCCTGCGCGTTTAGAAAGCGTAATACGGATTTTACACCATGATTTGCAAAAAAAATGGGGTTTAAATGATCCACTGATATTAGTCTGTGGTTTAAATCCCCACGCTGGTGAGGGGGGATATTTAGGCAAAGAGGAAATTCTCACCATTATCCCTACATTGAACAAGTGCCGTGCTGAAGGTATGCGCTTAATAGGACCAGTCTCTGCCGATACTGCCTTTACATCAACATCTGGTATAGATGTTGTGTTGACAATGTACCATGATCAAGGCTTGCCTGTTCTTAAACAGCGTCATTTTGGCGAGGCGGTGAATATCACTTTAGGGTTGCCTATCATACGCACTTCAGTTGATCATGGCACTGCCTTAGAGTTAGCAGGAACGGGAGAGGCTTCAAGTCATAGTATAGACTATGCCATACAAACAGCGTTAGAGCTGATTAATTCTTATGCAGATGAAATTTAATAGATTCATTATTTTCATATTCAGCCTATTATTGTTGAGTTTAACTTTAAATAGCTGTCTTCCCCGAAGAATGGCTTATGGTGACTGTGATTACCGTGTCAAAACTGGCGAATGTCGGCAACAAGCGATTTAAAGATAACGAGAAAATATTTCAAGGCAGTGGTTGTGATTTTGAGGTTTGAACCCATCCTACTATTATTCAATTAATAACGACAAGTAATAACGACAAGGATTGTTTATAAGAAAGGATAGATAAAAAAACTTTATAAATCAAATGGTTAATAAAGAATGATTATCCTTTTTTATAAATAATCCTTGTCGTTATATTGTGTTAAGTATTAGTGGGATAGGTTTTTGAATTTTTTTTTAAACTCAAGTTGAGGTTAATAACCTCGACTCTTGAACGCATAATTCTGTTATACTAAATAACTTTTATTGTAACTACTCAGGGCAACCACAAGGGATTGCCCCTACATCAGAAGATTTTCGTCAGTCGAAATAAAAATATTTCAGCCTAAAGTTTTTTTTCAAAAAACT
>JAGLHR010000531.1 GCA_023143415.1 Thiomargarita sp.
GTGAGTGATGCTGACTTGGCGAATGTTGTTGTTATCAATATTGATAATTTGTTGATCTAACCAGTCTTTAGGGGTTTTTTCACTTGACAATTGTCCCAAAGTGAGCCAAGATTGTTTTTCACCTTGCTTACGAACATAGATTTCTCGACGGGTTGAATCACTTTTGGCTACTCTGTCATTGCCAATAATCAAATTGACTTTGATTTCCCCATCTGCCTTTTTAAGCGTTAAAAGAAGCGATTTTGCTCCCTCTTCTGAAGGTTCTTCTACCCCGATTTTAGCGTAACGACTTGGATTACTCGTTTTCGCTTCAAGAACTGTCAAATTCACCACACCAAGTAACAGTTTGTGGACTTTGTCCAATGAGGCGGGATAAAGATGTTTTTCCTTGATCTGCCATTGCAAATTCTCACCCGTTCTAATTAGGGTTGTGGATTTTTCTTGGGTGTTGATGTTGATTTCCGTTACGTCATTGATGACGTTCTCCAAATTTGGAAATAACTTTTCGGTGGCTGTGGGTATAGTTTCTTTCTGCGTGAGCAGAATAGCGGTAATAACAATTGCTAATGTGAATATGGCGAAAATGCTGAGATTTTTAGCGTTCATAAGAGACTCCTCTTTTTACATTCTAAAGTTAAAATTCAGGTTTCAAGGCGATGTTTTTTTGAAACTTTCGCCTCGAAATCTGTTGTACTTCATATTGGATAGTACCTGAGTAGTTAAAAAAATGATACTATATCAAAATATACTATATCAAAATATTGTCAATGTGGTAAGGAACGTGCATGAAATAAATTTCAGATGAATAAAACCTGACAGGTCTAGTCGTCGATATGATTTCATAAATTTCAGATGAATAAGACCTGACAGGTTTTGGAAACCTGTCAGGTCTAGTCGGAGAGTTGATTTCATAAATTTCAGATGAATAATACCTGACAGGTATTCGATGTTTTAATTTTTGTAACTACTCAGCCTTGAAATTGATTTAAAGGCTAACCGCTGAGTACTTATAAAAAATTTTTATCAGATAAAATAGTGTACTGAAAAAGTTTAATTTATGTATTATAATCGACTAGACTTTAAATAAATTTAACAATTGGCATAATTTCAGCTTGACTTCTTATTTTTTAATTTACTGAATTTAACATTAAGGAACAATTATGAATATGGTTAAACCGAATACACAAACATCACCATTTATGAGTTTGCTTAATTTATTTGGCATTAGCTTATTGACATCCGCAGGGGTATCAGCAGTATTGATAGGCATTGTGCTGTTATTATCCTCAGTCGGTTAACGAATTTAAGATGGTTGTAAGTGTTATTGGTGATGATACCATGAAAAAACATCGAAAATGGAGTGGTATCATTCTTGGCCTTTTTTTGGGTATTGTTGTCTGGCAATACAATCAAAACAGCGGTGACATCCGAGGTTGGATCGCGCATACTTTGCTACACACGGCTTGGATACGAACTCAGGCCAGTGGCAAGTATATTAAACCTTGGCCTGATGCGAACATATATCCCATTGCTCGCTTGTCAATCCCTCGTTTGAATATTGAACAGATCATCCTTAGTAGCGCAGGTGAGGGAATGTCTGTTTTTGCTTTGGGGCATTCAAAGAGCAGCGTATCGCCTGGCGAATTAGGTAATAGTGTACTTAATATATCTCATCAGAATATCTTTATCGGTTTTTTAAATAAGCTTAAAGAAGGCGATACGCTGCTACTTGAATCTTTACGCCATGGACGTTGGCATTATCAAGTCTCCAAAATTGAAAAAACGGTTAAGAAAACGGAAACATTTTGGGTTGAGCCGAGTTTGAATCGACGTTTAACTTTAATCAGTTGTTATCCTTATACCGATACAAAAAATAATAATTCGTGTTATATTGTGGTTATTGAAGAAATTGAAATAAAGGGGAGAATGAGTGGTATGTAAAGGCTGATTGTGGTATGTGGGTAATCCCGACCGGTATCCCTGTGATAGTTGATTTGATATGTGGGTAATTCCTACCCGGCATCGTTTTGATGCCTTTTACTCAAACAAAATAGTCGCTATCAGCCTTTGCTCTCCATTTACTTGTAAGATGCCATTTGATAATTGTATTTGGCTATCATAATAGCCCGCGTCGTTCAATCTCAAAATACCTTTTTCTTTCCAGGCTTTTAAGCGTTGTCTTATTATATTATGGACGTTCTCATCTTCTATTAAAATGTCCAATAGGGATTGAGGTATGTGCAACTCTAGTTGTGCATCTAAAGCGTTGATGAGCGAAGAAGGATTGAGAATGGCAAAAAATCCCCCTTTAAATGGCTTCATTTTTATTTGTAATCCACCACGCAATTCACCCTGGGGGGTTTTGACATTTAGATTGGTTAAAGCCAATTCGGGTGATTTGTTTAAAAACGTTAATGCTAATGGCATTAATCTGAATTTAGCGATAGTGGCTTCTTGGCTTGGGGAGAAATCCTGATGACGTATTTCTTCCCAAGTTGTTTTGATCTGCTTTAAAGTGGGCAAATGCCAATGATGTATTTCAATATCACCATAACTTCGCCCGTAACGATCAGCGTCTATTTGTATTTGCTGTAAATCCGTTTTGAGTTTTACTGCCAAATAGTCGTTAATAATTTTGCTATCGCCTATCAGTTTAATTCCTTCTACATGAATAGGAGGGATTTGTTGTGCAGTCAGTCTGACATCTGTAATGCTTAAACGACCAACGCCTTGCATTACTTGTTGATAATTTTCTAGATCAGCATTGAACGTGATGCCTTCTATCACAACTTTGCCTTGATCGCCATCTATTTGTATTTGTGGAGAGTCTATTTCAGCTTGTATAATGCTGTTCTCTTTAACAAATATATTCCCCTGAATATTTTGTCCTTGTAAATTCGCCACCTCATCCTTAAATGCAAATGCAGGTACTTTTAGCGTACTTAGGCTATCGCCATTAATCTGTACTATCGTATGTGCTTTGAGTAAAACTGCTTTATTGATCGTTTCACTCAATGGCGCATCAGGCTCAAAGGCATGTAAGCGCGTATTAATCACAATGGGCTGTATCGGCACAAATCCATGATCAATTTCATGCACAAAAATAAAACGTTTAGTCTTTTCTTGAATGTTTGTTTCAAAAGTGGATAGGGCAGTTGAGTGAAGCCAGCCGCGCTGAAATGTACTTTCCAGTAGTTTTAAGTGATTTGCAGGATAAAATCTTTCATTGAAAAAAGTGAATTGCCGTTCCGTTTCGATACCTGTCCAGTATGAAATGATTGTCGCAGCCGTGAGTATAAGGAATATAATGAGAAAGGATATGATTTTTTTCATAGTTGCTTCAAACCTGACAGGTTTTTAAAACCTGTCAGGTATTCGAGGTTTTAGTTTTTTTGAAAAAAAAAACTAAAACCTCGAATGTTGTCGAGGATTATCTATAAATAAAGGATTTATCATAAAATCTTTTATAACTCAAAGAGTTAATGAAATAAGACAAAGAATGAAATAAGACAAAGTGATTATCCTTTATTATAAATAATCCTTGTAGTTATTGTGTTCGGGATTAAATATTAATTATACCACTTCCCAAGTGTTTGTCTAAAAGATAAAAATACCATAATGTTTGACAACAAAAATAAGTTAATCTCACCTACTCGCGTTAAAATCTGTGGCATTACACGCCCCCAAGATGCACTCTTGGCTGCTAAACTCGGGGCTGATGCCATTGGTTTAGTCTTTTATAAAAAAAGTTCTCGCGCCGTATCAGTGAAACAGGCACAGAGCATTATTCAAGCATTGCCACCATTTGTGACAGTCGTTGGACTATTTGTCAATGCCGAACCGACTTTTGTACAGGATATTTTAGCCAAATTGCCCTTAGAATTGTTGCAATTTCACGGCGAAGAATCTCCTGACTATTGCAGCCATTTTGATAAACCTTATATTAAAGCACTCCGTATGCGTTCAGGTATTGATATACAATCTTCTGCACAAGAATATTCTGAGGCGAAAGCGTTATTATTAGATACTTATGTACAGGGTGTTAAAGGGGGAACAGGTGTGCCATTTAATTGGCAGGAAGTCCCTTTGCTTTTATCTAAACCAATTATTGTCGCTGGCGGCTTAACACCTAATAACGTCAGCCGAGCCATTATGGCTTTACATCCCTACGCTGTTGATGTCAGCGGTGGGGTAGAATCTACGAAAGGTATTAAAGACGCGGACAAAATGTCCGCATTTCTATTCGAGGCTAAAGATTTTCCTCAAAAACACTCAAAAGGAGCCTCAATGTCAATTGCTAAATCATTTTCCATTCAAGATACACAGAGTTTACCCGATAAAAACGGTCATTTTGGACCTTATGGAGGCATTTTTGTTCCTGAAACATTGATACAGCCTTTAAAAGAATTGCAGCAAGCATATCAACATTACTTTAAAGACTCCGCTTTTTTGGCAGAACTCAATGATGATTTGCATCATTTTGTCGGGCGACCATCGCCTTTATATCATGCTGCTCGTTGGTCAGAACGCCTAGGCGGGGCGCAAATCTATCTCAAACGCGAAGATTTAAATCATACTGGAGCGCATAAAGTCAACAATACTGTCGGGCAAGCTCTACTCGCTAAACGGATGGGCAAAAACCGCATTATTGCAGAAACAGGTGCAGGACAACATGGCGTAGCGACGGCAACAGTAGCCGCACGCTTTGGTATGGAATGCGTCGTCTATATGGGTTCAGAAGATATCAAGCGTCAAGCGATCAATGTTTATCGTATGCGCTTATTGGGGGCTGAAGTTCGCCCTGTCGAATCAGGTTCAAAGACCTTAAAAGATGCGCTTAATGAAGCAATGCGTGATTGGGTAACTCATGTTGACAACACCTTTTATATTATTGGCACTGTTGCAGGGCCACATCCTTATCCCGTTATGGTACGCGATTTTCAAGCCGTGATAGGGCGGGAAACGCGCCAACAGATTAAAGTCTTAACAGGTTGCTTGCCCGATGTTTTAATCGCTTGTGTCGGTGGTGGCTCCAATGCTATTGGCTTATTTTACTCCTTTTTGGATGATAAAGGTATTACGATGTATGGTGTAGAAGCGGCTGGAGATGGTTTAGAAACAGGCCATCATGCGGCACCTCTATGCACGTCTAAACCCGGCGTACTGCATGGTAATCGAACTTATCTCATGTCAGATAAAAACGGACAAGTCATTGAAACACACTCGATTTCTGCGGGTTTAGATTATCCAGGGGTTGGACCAGAACACGCTTGGTTAAAAGATATGGGGCGCGTTAAGTATGTCGCCGCGACAGATAGCGAAGCCTTAGATGCGTTTCACGATTTAACACGCTTAGAAGGCATTATACCTGCCCTAGAATCTAGTCATGCCCTTGCCTATTGCAAAAAAATTGCGCCCACACTTGATAAAGATAAAATTATCGTTGTCAACTTATCAGGACGCGGAGATAAAGATATTCACACCGTCGCCGCGCTTGAAGGAATTGAAATCTAAGTACAACGATGAGTACAACGATGAGTACAACGGATTTTAGAAAACAACGGATTAAATATAATAAATTCATAGTGTTAATGTTACACAATGTTTTTTAAAATCCGTTGTTTTCTAAAATCCGTTGTACTCAATTCTCTAAAAGGAATTAAAAAAGGAATTAAAAAATGAATCGCTTAAAAACCTGTTTCGATAAACTTCGCACCCAAAAACGCGCCGCCCTTATTCCCTTTATCACCGCAGGCGATCCCACCCAGACGCTAACAGTGCCACTGATGCACGGTTTAGTTGAAGCGGGTGCCGATGTAATTGAATTAGGTGTCCCTTTTTCAGATCCGATGGCAGATGGACCAGTCATTCAACGGGCGAGTGAACGCGCACTGAATCAAGGAACCAGTTTACGTGATGTATTGGAAATGGTAAAAACGTTTCGGGCGCAAAACCAAACCACTCCCATTGTACTCATGGGTTATCTTAACCCTATAGAAATTATGGGATATGAAACATTTGTCCAAGCCGCCGATTCTGTTGGCGTGGATGGTGTATTGACTGTGGATTTACCGCCTGAAGAAGCGACGGATTTCTGCCTGTTATTACACACTCATACAATCGCACCTATTTTCCTACTCGCACCAACAACGATTCCTGAACGCATTAAACATATTTGTACCCAAGCCAGCGGCTATTTATACTACGTTTCCCTCAAAGGAGTCACAGGCGATGCACACATAGATATGACTTCCGTTGCGGAAAAAGTAAAAGAAATTCGTCAATATACCAAATTACCGATAGGTGTTGGTTTTGGTATTAAAGATGTCGAATCAGCAACGCAAGTCGCTAAAGTGAGTGATGCCGTGATTGTTGGGAGTGCTTTAGTCAAATTAATTGAAACGGAGCCTCAAGAGAAGTTGTTAGAAATAATGCCAGCGTTTGTACGTGAATTGCGTAAAGGAATGGATACGTCTTTATAATGGTTAATGGTTAATGGTTAATGGTTAATGGTTAATGGTGAATTATTGTAACTACTCAGCCCCCTCGCCCCCTCGTTCCCAAGCTCTAGCTTGGGAATGCCTGTTGCGACGCTCCGCGTCGCGGGACGCAGAGCGTCCCTGAATGCGTTCCCAAGCTAGAGCTTGGGAACGAGGGAACGAGGGTGGGGTGAAATTGATTTCAAGGCTGAGTAGTTACGAATTATGAATTATTCACCATTCACCATTCACCATTAATAATTCACCATTCACCATTTACCATTCACCATTCACCATTAATAATTCACCATTAATAATTCACCATTAACAATTCACCATTAACAATTCTCCTATGAAAAATACAACTCCTCATCTCAACCCTTTACGCCCCACGCTGACTGATCAATCCAACCAACATTGGGGAAATTTATATGGTAGTAGCCCTGGCTTAGTAATCAGCCGCGCTGCACGAAAAGCACCATTAATTGTAATAACCCCAGACTCAATTTCGGCGCAACGTTTAGTTGAAGATATTCAGTTTTATGCTGGGGCGGATTTGCCTTTGTTACATTTTCCTGATTGGGAAACCTTGCCCTATGACGTATTTTCTCCGCATCAAGATATTATTTCCAATAGACTGACGACGCTCTATCACTTACCCAATATGGCAAACGGTGTTTTAGTGTTGCCAATATCTGTCTTGATGCACAGACTCGCACCAACGAACTATGTAAAAAGTGAAAGTTTATTAATCACAACAGGGCAAGATTCTGAAAAATTACACGATAAATTAAAACGCAGTGGTTATCGTCGTGTCGAACAAGTGGTGGAACATGGCGAATTTTCTGCGCGAGGGCATATTTTAGATATATTTCCGATGGGCAATGATTTGCCTTATCGTATTAATTTATTAGATGAAAAAGTCAACAATATTTGTCACTTTAATCAGGAAACACAACGTTCCCAAAAAACGACGGTTGTCGAGGATAAAAATTTTCATCAAAAAACATTAACTTCGATTCGTTTACTGCCAGCGCGTGAATTTCCTTTAAATGAGGAATCTATTCAGCTATTTCGCAATCAATGGCGCACAGAATTTGGCGGTAATCCCATACAATGCCCTCTTTATCAAGATATTTGTTCGGCGTTAGCTCCCGCGGGGGTAGAATATTATTTACCCTTATTTTTCAAGGAAACGCAGACTTTATTTGATTATTTGCCGACAAAGAGTGTCATTATAACCTTAGAAGGCGTGTTAGCGCAGGCAGAACAATTTTGGCGAGAAGTCGGTGAGCGTTATGAAGGATTATGCCATAATATAATGCGTCCAATTTTGCCGCCGGATAATCTATTTTTACAAGCAAATCAAATATTTGCGTCATTTAAGCCATTTCAACATATCAATCTCAATCAAAACGAAACAGATAAATCAGGCTCCGTTAATTTTTCCACCTCTCCCCCGCCCAGTTTGCTCGTTGATGCCCGTGCTTCACAACCATTAAGCGCATTTAAGGATTTTTTAGACACATTTCAAGGGCGAATACTCATCGCTGCTGAAACAATGGGGCGGCGTGAAAGTGTATTGGAATTATTTAAGAAATATGAGTTGAAGCCAACAGTCGTCGAAAATTGGCAAGCGTTTTTGCAAAGTGACGCGCCATTATGTTTAACCGTTGCACCCCTTGAACAGGGTTTACTGTTAGAGAAAATTCCCCTTAAATTCCCTTTGAAAGAAAAGAAGGAAAAAAAAGAGGGAAAAGAAAATGCTCAAATCTCTCTCTTTCAAAAAGAAGCCATTTCTCAATTTGAAGCAGAAGCAGAGAATGGGAAAGAAAAAGCGGGAATAGAAAAAGGGAATGAATGGGGAATTTCTTCACTCGCCATTATCAGCGAAACCCAATTATTTGGTGAACGTGTCGCACAGCGTCGTTTACGTAAAAAAACATTGCAAGATGCCATTGTTCGTGATCTCACCGAATTAAGCATTGGTGCGCCTGTTGTCCATGAAGAACATGGCGTGGGGCGTTATCAAGGTTTAATCTCGTTAGACATAGGCGGAATAGAAGCCGAATTTTTACAACTGGAATATGCCAAACAAGATAAACTCTATGTTCCCGTCGCCTCGCTCCATCTGATTAACCGTTTTACAGGGATGAATCCAGAACGTGCACCCCTGCATCGCTTAGGTACAGGGCAATGGGAAAAAGCAAAACGTAAGGCGAATCAAAAAGCAACTGATGTTGCCGTTGAGTTATTAGATATTTATGCCAAAAGGGCAGCACAAGAAGGACATGTTTTCAAAATAGATCAAAACGACTATCAAAGATTTGCACAAGCCTTCCCCTTTGAAGAAACCCCCGATCAACAAGAAGCCATTAAAGCCGTTTTTGAAGATATGATTTCAAATCGCCCAATGGATAGGCTCATTTGTGGCGATGTGGGATTTGGTAAAACCGAAGTCGCCATGCGAGCAGCATTTATAGCCGCTTTTGATGGAAAACAAGTCGCGATGTTAGTTCCCACTACATTATTGGCACAACAACATTATCAAACCTTCCAAGATCGTTTTGCTGATGATCCAATACGAGTCGAACAATTATCACGCTTTATTCCACCAAAAAAACAAAAAGAAATCTCAAAAGCGGTAGCGGATGGAAAAGTCGATATCATCATCGGCACACATACGCTATTAAATAAAACGTTTAAATTCAATAATTTAGGACTTGTTATTATTGACGAAGAACACCGTTTTGGTGTCAAACAAAAAGACAAGTTTAAATCACTACGAGCAGAAGTCGATATTCTCACGCTAACCGCGACACCCATTCCCCGCTCCCTCAATATGGCTCTCTCTGATTTGCGTGACTTATCAATTATTGCGACACCACCCTTGGGGCGTTTAGCGGTAAAAACCTTTGTTAAAGAATGGCAAGATGTGATTATTATCGAAGCCATCCTGCGTGAATTAAAACGCGGAGGGCAAGTATATTTTATACATAACGAGATTGATTCAATTAATCGCATGGCGCAAAAGGTAGAAAATTTAGTTCCCGAAGCACGAGTACAAGTTGCTTATGGCAAAATGCGAGAAAGTCAACTTGAACATATCATGCAAGACTTTTATCATCGTCGCTTTAACGTCTTAGTCTCAACCACGATTATTGAAACAGGGATTGATATACCCACCGCGAATACCATTATTATTAACCGCGCAGACAAATTAGGTTTAGCGCAGCTCTACCAATTACGTGGGCGTGTCGGGCGTTCCCATCACTTAGCTTATGCTTATCTCATCATTCCACCGCGTCAAACGATGAATGAAGAAGCGCAAAAACGCATTAATGCCATTGAATCCTTAGAAGAATTAGGAATGGGCTTCACATTAGCCACGCATGATTTAGAAATTCGTGGCGGCGGAGAATTATTGGGAAGCGAACAAAGTGGACATATACAAGAAATAGGCTATAACTTATATACAGAATTACTGGAACGTGCCGTCAATGCCCTCAAATCGGGGCAACAATTAGATCGCCCTCTTTCGTTAAACACTGAAATTAATTTACACGCACCCGCCCTCTTACCCAGCAGCTATTTACCTGATGTTCATACCCGTTTAATCATGTACAAACGGATTGCCAACGCCCCCGAACTCCAAACCTTAAACGAGATACAAGTCGAAATGATAGATCGTTTTGGACTCATGCCGGATTCCGCTAAAGCATTGATTTCAACCACAGAATTGAAAATGCTGGCAACTAAATCCGGCATACGCAAAATTGATTTTGGTGAACAAGGCGGCACAATCCTATTTGATGAACACACAGCCATCGATCCCCAACAAATAATTACCCTTATTCAAAGCAACCCGGCTCGCTATAAATTAGAAGGCGAGAAGAAATTACACTTGTTATTAGAATTACCAGAATTTTCAGCCCGTTGTGAGTTTTTGGAGACGGTTTTGAATCAATTCTCGGCAGTACGTGAAAAGGGTTAATTTTACTGATTGAGTACAGCGGATTAGCGGAATCAACGGATTGTTTTGGCGCGAAAACGATTTTGACAGAAGACTTAAATCACGGGCAATTGATTGAGGGCATTCGTGTAGTTAATCCTTATGTCACGCATTGAATTTTAATCGTTTGAATCAGAATTGACAGAATTTGAGAATTTTCTGAATTATTTTTTTTATATGTTTGATTTTTTTTGAATTAAACCTCTGAGGTTTTTAGTTAAACACATTACCCTTCTCTGAAAAAAATCCGTTGATTCCGCTAATCCGCTGTACTCACTCAGTAGTCAGCTCAAGCGATTTTTTCAAAGGATTTCTACTGATTCTAAGAAGGGCATCATCGAATGTTTGGTTAATCGAATAAATATTACTCGATCATCAAGTTTTTTCGT
>JAGLHR010000532.1 GCA_023143415.1 Thiomargarita sp.
CCATCAATCCAAGATTGTTAGAGTACTAGTTCATCACCATTATTAATATGAAAAACAATTTCCTCGAAAGAGATACCTCTCTCTTTTTTCAGGATTTCATTTTTTTCTCGGTTCCAGTTGTAAGTCTTCATGTATTAAATGATAACACAATGTCTGCCATTTCTATTCATCGCTAAATTTTTGATACTTTTTTAGGATATCTGATCATGAAATGATTCAGAATGCTGTACTTTATACTTCAGGTAGAATAATTTTCTGTTATTATATCATCATTCCATTTGCAAATTAAGAGCACTTAATTAATGAAAACAACGTCCATCAACCAACCCACTTGGAAACAACGTTTTTCTGCGTTATTACATTATTTTTTCGCACCCAAACGTTATTCTTCCAAAAAATCCTTTTCCATTCAGTTGGCAATCAATTTTATTATTGCTACGGCAGTGGTTGTGGTTTTGCACAGGGCGGAGGATTTAGTCTTTTTCAAAGAAATCAAAGATTTTGCGCTGGATACCGTAATGTATTATCATAGTGATTTTGAGCCAACGTTGGAGAATGGTGAAAAAATGCAGCGTATGGCATTGATCACCATTGATGATAAAACCTATCGTGATTGGGGATTTCCAGTGATTACGCCCCGTGATAAATTGAAAGCGTTGATTGAGAAGGCGGTAGATGGAGGCGCGAATGTGATTGCAGTGGATATTGAACTGTCTTGGGCGAGTGATGGTTATATTCATGCCCCCGATTCTTTATCACTATCCACCGCCGATCAGACTTTAGTTGATTATCTACACAACATCAATGCGCGTGAGACTGCACCGCCTATCCTTTTGGCAGGAATGTATCGTAAGCATTTGAACAATAACGGAATTATTGATAATAATGCCTTTCTTGAAAGGCAGCCCTCATTTTTGGATGGCGTGTTGAGGGAAAACCGCCCTATCAACTAGAAGTAAAAGACGCAAAGGGCAAAGTGATTACATATAACCTATTGAAAAATAACATATTTTCTCTAATCGTTCCCAACACTGAACCAGAACAAATCTACACATTAAAGATTTCATCGGCAGGCAGTATCTCATATCACGAAAAACTTTGTCATGCCGCCTTTTCCGCTTGATCCAAAAGCGGATAAATTGCTCATGTTAGCGAAGCTGTTAAACGATTCCAATAAAAATTGGCGATTGGAAATTTGGCGACAATTAGCGACAATGCCAAAAAGTCAGAGGAGGGAAAATTTTAAAGCGCATTTGAGATTGAATAAGTTTTGAAAGTTAATTTGTACTCAGCCTTGAGATAAATCTCAAGGCTGACAGCTTTCGAGGCTAAAGTTTTTT
>JAGLHR010000533.1 GCA_023143415.1 Thiomargarita sp.
AACGTTTTTTTAAAGAAAAAACGTTAGTCTCGAATTATTAATTATTGTCGCATACAAAGCGGCAATTTAAACCAGATTTTACTTGACAAATTTTTAATAAGTGTATATTTCAAAATGAATGACTCATCTTCCTAAAGGAGACTGAAAGGTTCTATGAAAACTGAAACAGAACTGATGAAAGCGGTAAAAGCCTACCGTGATCATCTGGAATTAGAAGCGGAAATAGAGCGTATCAATGATCAAATTGAAGAAAACGCTCAACTCGTTATTAAACTTTCCATATCTTTTATCTGTGTACAAAAAATGGAAACCCAGATTAAAAGAAAATGTGGTGTGATCGAGGCGAAAGTTTTTTGAATAAAAACTTTCGCCTCGATCTGGATTTGGAAAACCAGCGATGTTTTGAAGTGACTATTAAGAATATAGACGGTAATAGTTTGAGGGGACAAATAAGAGAAGCAGATGCTTATTATCGTTTTGAACTTAATCCCAGCTTGGAGAAATATGAAACGGCTAACTTTATCATTCCTAGGTGGAGTTATGAAGAAGTTAAGGATTTGTTCAATTTAAGGCTGATTTAAGACGATGAGAAATCCGATTTCTTTTAATTCTGAGAAATCCGATCTTTTTTAACCTGAGAAATCCGATTTTAAAAAAAAATCGGATTTCTTTGGTGACTGCCCTTATAAAATTACCCTTCCGCTTGAGGCTGATTCAATATTTCCTGTACCTCAGTTTCTGTTAATCCCACCAATGCGGCAATCGCAACGATTTCCATACCCATTTGTTTAGCAGCAATGATCGTTTGACGTTGTTGAGCCAATACCCCTTTTTCCTGTCCTTTCTCCAGTCCTTTCTCCATTCCTTTTTCCATTCCTTCATCTCGTCCTTTTTCCCATCCTTCTTTCAGTCCGGCATCCCGTCCTGCTCTCTGACCATCCATCCATCCTTCCTCGGAAAAACGGGCTTTCGCCTTTTCCCAAGCCGCTTCGTCCTTAATTTTTTCCAAGAGAGCGGGATCAATCGTCTTTTTACGAATGTCTTCGATCATCCCTTGAAATAGCTTTTCGCTATAGCGGCTTTCTTCTATCTTTCCATCTAATGAATCATCAATAAAGTCAAGCCATTTGCGTACCGCAGACGGGGTATTTTCATTCACATTGCGTGGGGAAAGAAAGACAAGGCGATGGGGATAAACAGGCACTTTGTTTCCCCATTCGTCCACTGGAACCATATCGCTAATCGCGCAACTGAAATTGACGCTACCATCACGCGGGACACTGGTTAACACGACTATGGTGTAAACCGTGCGCTTAAAATCGTATTCCTCGAAACCGCCTACCTGTTCCACCAAGCTGATCAGGTGATAATAAAGAAAACGGTCAAAGAAGTCTTCTTCTTTAACATGTTGAATTTCAACGATAATTCTTTTTTCTGTATCTTCTGCAAAGAGATCATAGCAACTGCGTACAAAACCTATCTGTTCTGGATACTCATATTCCGTATGCACTTTGCTGACATTCAAGTCAATGCCTAGCACATCTTTAGCAAATTGATTAAAAATGTCAGGCTGACTGAAAACACGTTTAAACATGGCGCCATATTTTAGTGGAATGACTTCAATCATCGTTATTTCTTTATCAGTCATCGTTATTTCCTCATCCGTTATCAGTTACATCTTTAATGACGAGAAATCCGATTTTAAAAAAATCGGATTTCTTTGGTGACTGTAAAATAAAATCGTTTCGAGGTTTCCGCTTCAAAAAACGGAAACCTCGAAAACTAAACCTGACAGGTTTTTCAAACCTGTCAGGTTTGATGCAACATGGTCGAAGTGATTTCATTTTCGAGGTTTTAGTTTTTTGAAAAAAACTAAAACCTCGAAACGTTCCTAAGTACCGAAGAAACCAAGTTTTTTGAAAAAAATCGATTCGAGGTTTGAGTTTTTTTTAAAAAAAACTTTAGCCTTAGCCTCGAATCGAATTCTAAAAAGTATAAAAATCCTTTCAAAAATCGGATTTTTATTCCAAATTGATTAACAAAGATTCAAATAAAGATAAATATTCGCCAAGTTGGTTATAGATTTCTTCAGCTAAATCTTCATTATAAGTATGTGTCGTCAGATTACGGTTTTGTACCATATCTGCATAAGTTTCTTCTTCTTCAATCCAACCCTGTTTGAAAGCTTGTTTAAAACAGCTTTTTGGAGATCGACAAATCTCTAATCCTTGATTTCTCAGGGCTTCTTGGACAGATTTCCAAGCTAATTCATAACAAAGTTCATAGCGTTTAATCGCAGCATCACGTACAATCGGCGTTTTTGCTTCAGCTAAGATTGATTTGAGATTTGCAATCGACTTTATAAAACTCTGTAATTTCGGTTGACTACTCATAAGTTTTTTCCATATTGCTTAATTTCTGCTTTTAATAATTGATTTGCTTTATTTATTTCAACTAAATCAATACTATAAAGAGTTGGCAAGTCATCTAACCAATTTCTAAAAGAAACCATTTCGGTTTTATTCAACTTCTCATGGTATTCTATCGCTAAATCAATATCTGATTGTTGATAAGCATTCCCTTTTATCCAGGAGCCAAACCAAATAAGAGTGACTTTATCACCAAACCGCTGGTGACATTCTTTGGCAATGTTGTTAACAATTGTTTGAACTCGTTTTGGAATCATTGTATTACTTTATCAGTGCTGAAGCATAAATTATCGAATATTTTATTCGCCAATCAGAAACCTAAATTCGTCGCTTAGAAACCAAGTTTTTTGAAAAAACTCTGTTTCTAAATAGTAAGTACCGAAACAGAAATTCTCGGATAAGTAGGTAGGCAAAAGTCTTTTCGAGGTTTCAGTTTTTTGAAGAAAAACTGAAACCTCGAATTAATAGGCAATACATCCGTCAATTAAGGGTTTAAATTATGTGGCACATAAATTGCTTAAGTAGTGATTCCCTTTTACCTTTGGCTATAATAGGCATTGCCCAGAAGGGATAGTCATCATAATCTGCCATGTGAAATGATAAAAAGACTTATTCTAGCAGTTTTCTATCTTTTTTTCACCCAATTCTTAATTTTTAATATTAATTTTAATTGTTATTTTTTCATCAAGTTAAATTTAGAATTTAAAATTATTAATATCTCAAATGATCTATTTTCTGAATAGGAATACGTTATAAACAGGAAATAAAACATCAGCAAAACCAATTTCAAATTGGTTTCCAAAAAAATACCAATGAGTAATTATTGCTATAGACACAAAACGAAAGAAAATAGATATATTATGATAATAGCTTTGCCAAAGGATTTTAGATTGGCGAAGGTATTATTATGATAATTGGATTTGTTGCTTTAATATTTGATGTTCAAAGCAATATCAAATTCAATTAGAGACAACTTATGACTGGGATAAATTTATGACTAAAGAAACTTCACAGCCTGTTAAAAATAATGATGCAACTAGCAAAACGCCAAAACGAATTGATGAACATATCGTAGAAATCGTCAGCGATTCTGGAGAAGGCGCACAAAAAGCAGGACAGACATTTGGTACTATCAGCGCGAAAATGGGCAATGGTGTTTGGACAGTTGAAATTATCCCTGCCGAAATTCAACCGCCAACACGTTCACCTGCTGGTGCAAGCGGTATTCGTGTTCGTTTAGGCTCCCATTACATGACTAATATGGGAGATGCCGCTGATATCGTCGTGGCACTCAATGAACAAGTGCTTTATTCCCGTATCGCCACACATGCCTATAAGCCGGGTACGGTGATTTTGCTCGAAAATAAATGGGAGACTGATCCTAATCCTGAGATTAGAGAACAATATAAAACCGCAGTTGCCGAATTTCGTGAAAATGGTTTGGTTGTTCATGAAGTGCCGATGGAAGAAGAATGCCTTAAACACACGCCCAAGCCTCGTCTGGGCAAAAACATGTTCGTGTTGGGTATGCTTTGTCACATCTATAGTCGGGATTTAGAAAAGGGCAATAATGAAATAGAAGCGACTTTTGGACGAAAGGGCAAAAAAGTGGTTGAAATCAATCAAAATTTGCTCCAAGCCGGTTATGATTTTGCCCAGGGAAATCTGGACTATTGGTATGAAATTCCACCTTGGAAGCGCGACTCAACAGATCCTTTAATTGTCAATAACGGTAATCAGGCGGTGGGATTGGGAGTCATGGCTTCGGGCATGGATTTAGTGTCCATGTATCCTATTACACCTGCCACATCTGCATCACATTATCTCGCTGAAGTTTATGATAAAGTCGGCGGATTTGTACATCAAGCGGAGGATGAAATCGCGGCAGTTGGATTTGCTATTGGTTCCTCGTATGCGGGTAAAACTGCTTGTACCATCACTTCTGGACCCGGTTTGGCATTAAAGACAGAATTTCTTGCACTGGCTGTGATGACGGAAATTCCGCTGGTTGTCGTTGTGGTACAACGGGGTGGTCCTTCGACTGGCTTGCCCACCAAAGTTGAACAAGGGGATTTACTGGCTTCCTTATATGGTGAACCCGGTGATACGCCGAAAATTGTCATTGCCGCCGCCACGATTGAAGAATGCTTTCATTTTGTGATCATGGCACGCAAACTGGCGGAAACATTTCGCACCACCGTTATCCTGCTCACAGATGCTAATCTCGCCACTGGGGTACAGCCCTATCCTCGTCCAAAAGCAAAAGCGGAATGGATGGCTGCACCGATAGATCAATCGGATTGGAAAAAGGGAGTGCCGCCCTTTGATTGGGATGAAGAAACGGGATTATCTCCTCGCCCCATCGTTGGGCAAGCAGGCGGACAATATGTGCTGACCGGATTAGCACATACGAATAATAGTAAAGTTGCTTATGATCGTGAATCCAATCAGCGTGGTTGCAATATGCGTAGCCGCAAATTAGCGACTTTGTATAGTACATTGAAGCCGCCAAAAATACATGGTGATCAGGAAGGTGATTTGTTAATGGTTGGCTGGGGTTCAACTTTGGGCGCAATTGAAGAAGCTGTTGACAAAATGCGTGCAGAAGGGCATAAAGTTTCTTCGTTACATCTACGCTTTCTCTCTCCACTTGAACCAGGGCTAAAAGAGATATTTTCCCGCTTCAAGAAGGTTTTGACTGTCGAAATTAACTATAGCGATGAAGCCGATGCACCGCTCATCGAATCCGGCAATAGACGTTATTCACAACTGGCAGTACTTCTCAGAACACAAACTTTAGTTGATGTGGATTGTTGGGGCAATGTTTATGGACAACCGATGCAACCCGGGTTAATTTGTGAAGAACTTTTCCGTCATCTCAATGCAATGAAAGGAGAAAATTAATGTTTGGTTTAAAAGCAGATTGGTCTCTTGATATTAAACAGCGTTATTTCACTTTGGGCGATTATATCGGTGGAGAACCTCGCTGGTGTCCTGGATGTGGTGATCATGCTGTACTGACTACCGTACAACGTATTTGCCGCGATAAACAATTGCCACCTGAAAAGACGGTAACAGTTTCTGGTATTGGTTGTTCTAGTCGTATGCCACATTACGTTGGCACTTATGGTTTTCATGGTATACATGGGCGTGCCTTGCCTGTTGCTTGTGGCATTAAATCCCGTCGCCCCGAATTGGATATTTGGGTTGCAACGGGAGATGGCGATTGCTATTCTATCGGTGCTGGACATTGGTTACATGCTGTGCGCTACAATATGAATATGACCGTTTTGGTCTTCGATAATAGTATTTATGGTTTAACCAAAAAGCAAACATCGCCTACCACGCCAATCGGATTTAAAAGTAATACGCATCCAAAAGGTGCCATTTTAGCACCGCTAAATCCACTGACGGCGACTTTGGGAATCAGCAACGTCTCATTCTTGGCTCAAACCATTGATTGGAATCCAGCGCACCTCTATGAAACCATCAAGGCTGCACATGATCATCGTGGTTTTAGTCTCGTGAACATTATTCAACGTTGCCCCGTTTTCTCACCAGAGGCTTTTAAGCACTTGCAAGAGGATCCATCTAACTTATTGTTGCTGACGCACGAAAAGGGCATCCCAGTGGAAAAAAATATATCACGCCTTTTTCCGAACCAGCAAGAACATGATCCGTCTAATATGTCGGAAGCGTATGATGTTGCATTACCTAAATTGCCTAAACCGGTTGGTTTGCTCTATCACAATCCTGATGTGCCATGCTACGAAGATTTTTCGAGCGTGGGCAAAGATATGGGGGTAGAAGAAAAATTGGCGGGATTGAATACGGCACTTGATCAGTTTGCTATCTAGTTTTTTTAGAAAACTTAGACTTAGACCTGACAGGTTTTGGAAACCTGTCAGGTCTGTCGTGAGTTTGAGACCTGACAGGTTTTGGAAACCTGTCAGGTCTGTCGTTCTGAAGAACTAATTAACGATAACCCCGCAAGTATTGCCATTCAAAGAAACGTTTCCCCCAGTTTAGAATTGTCAATTTCGGCAGGAGTAGCGTCCGTTTTGAATTACGATGGACTAACATGCCTTTGCCAAGTGTGTCAACGATACAAATGATTTCCGTTTTGAATTGATGATCAACATTTTGCCCTTTTTCATCGGCAATCAAATTTTTGGCGGCGGCGATGGCTTGTAAATCCGCCATGTGTGCTTGTTTTGGCATCCAATCTGGGCCAGGGAGATTCGCTGCGTCGCCGACGACATAAATCTTCTTGAAGCCTAATACACGACATTGGGCATCGCCTTTGATAAATCCCCCTTCTGAGAGTGGCAAGCCACTGTTCGTTGCCCAAGCGGGTCCTGTCATGCCCGGCATGAAGAGGGTTAAGTCACTTTGGAGACTGCCGCTTTCGGTATGCACCGCGTCTGCGCTAAATCCCTTGATTTTATGGCCTAAATGGGTGCGGATGTTGTATTTTTTCATTTCGCCTAATATCGCTTTGACTGCTGATGCGCCTAAACGTTTTCCGGGTTCAGGTGCAGGGCTGAAAAAGACTAATTCAAATTTGTCACGGCGTTTTTGCTTTCGTAATAACGTGTCTATGCCAAACAGAAATTCAAAGACGGGGCCACCGCGCATGGCGACTGGCTCTTTGGGGTTGCTGGAGAAGCCAAATGCTAATGTACCGCCGTCAAGTGCTGCCAGGCGATCACTGTATTTTTTTGTGGTGGCATAACCTTCACAGGGCAGACAAACCTGTTCTATCCCAGGTAGTTTTTTTATGAATCTTGCCCCGGTTGCAATAATGAGGTGATCGAAAGGCACAGTTCCATTATCGGTTTGCACTTCTTGTGCGTTTGGCTCTATGCCTGTCACAGTGCCTTGGTGATATCGTACCTGCTGACGTTTGAAAAAATTATCTAATGGTATCGTTAAATCTTCTTCATTGCGAAGTCCAGCCGGTACCCAAATGAGACTGGGAGAATAAAAGAGTACGGGTTTTGGAGAAATTAAAGTGATTTCATCACGATAACCTTGTTTTCTAAGCGTTTTAATAGCGGTTAGCCCAGCAAAACCGGAGCCAATGACGACAGTTTGAGACATAGTTATTCCTATTTTTGTGATCGTTTATTGTTTGAATCAGAATTTGAGAATTTGAGAATTTTCAGAATAAATAAATTAATAGATGTTTAAGAAATCCGATTTTTGAAAAAATCGGATTTCTTAATCTAAATTTTTTAGTAACAGGGCAACCATAAAGGATTGCCCCTACAATATTCTTATGAAGACGAACGAAAATATTCTGATGTAGGGGCAATCCCTTGTGGTTGCCATGAGTAGTTACAATGTTTTATTCTGAAAATTCTGATTCAAAGAATTTACTCTAATATTTTTTCAATCCGTTCAAGAAGTTGATCGAGTTCAATCGGTTTAAAAAATGGATTGGCGCGGGGCAAAGAACTTGCAAAAAAGGCTTCCCTGCCTGCCCTTTGCCCACCGCACCAGGATGTAATGCTCTAGCCGCCCTACGTCTGCTGTCTTTGCCCACAAGAGCACAGCTACCTCAATGGCTCTACGCCGACTTTAGAAAGCTCTGGCTACCAGAGACTACTCGCCACCGCTGTCAATGGGGTATGTAGTCCAAGGATTTCGCGAGCAAAACCCACTATAACGCTACGTTCTTGAACGAGTTCACTGACTAAATCGCCGGCGATAATTCTCTCTAATTTAATCTGAGGTAATGAATCAATTCCACCAAAATTAACGCGGTATGGCGCGTCAGTCTTCTCTATCAGTGGAGCCCCTAGAAAATATTGTGCCGCAAGCATTTCTAGCGCAGGCATGGTTTGTCCATCTACTTTAGGGACAGCGCAACAAATAACTGACGTAGTAGCAGACCTGTCAGGTTTTAAAAACCTGACAGGTCTTGAACATCCCACGTATATTATTTCCTGCGTCGTCCCTTAAAAGCACTATGTTGTTGACTGTGAATACCCAGAAAGCTATGTGGCGGAATATCTGTTAAGCCAAAAAGGGGTTTTTTTAAAAAAATATCCGTACAATTATAATGGGATTCCCAGTTTTTATCTATTAAAGATGGCAACCATAAAAGATTGCCCCTACAACAATATTAGAAATGTAGGGTGGGTAGGAATGAAATGGAAACCCACCATTTTTCAACGGAACGGTGCCACTTCGTTCGTACCCACCCTACCTCTAAATTTTGATAAGATACTATAGTACTTATTTTTTGTTCGACACCGCTTTGATGTCTTTATGTGGCATAAATAAGCCACAACCTATTTTTCTACCATCCCCTAAACCCTGCTCTTGTAAAATGATCGACTCTTCTGGTTTCAGATCGGCAATCATTAAACGACGAGTGAATAATTCGCCATCTGGCATTTTAAAGCGATGGCTTTTCCCACATAATGCTTTACGACAGTTAACGCCTTTCTCTTGCATTTCTACAACAAGCGTATCTAAAAAGGCTTCTTCATCTTCTTCAGGATCAGCTTGGATATATCGTGCAAATACGACGGGCATTTGAAGGAATGATTTTTGTTTAGCACTGCCTATCTCAATTGAATAGCCCGCAACATCTAGCGTCATGCCGCTGAGTGTCTGTGCATCTGCGATGCGGTGTTGAGGCAAGCGTAGCGTCAATTTCGTTCTGCGCGATAAATAGAAGATGGCATCTGGCGAATCTGGGGGATTCCATCCACTACCTGACTCTGCACCATGAATCAAATGCAATCCCGCCAGTGATTCTTGCTCAAACCAAGGTAATGCTTTAGAAATCGCTTGGGAGAGGGGATAAGCATGATCGACAGATAAAGAACGAGATTTTATGTCAAATACGAGATCAGACACTTTTTGTGAGATTTTTTCTTGAGGTGTTTCTTCTTGCCACAACATAGTCAGTTATCCTGTGATTTTAGTAAAAGGCGGCTTCTAAACGATCTTCCCAATTTTCTGGCGTGTCTGGAAAAGGTGGGATCACATCCATACGAAAAAAACGTTCACCCGTTTCAGTTTGTTGTTTAACGAGTTTGACTAATTCATCAAAATTTTGCAGATCGTGATGTTGCATAAGTAGTTCGCTTAAATATAACATTTATTGATTTCCGATACATTTTTTGAGAGATAATTAGGATTGATGTACTGAGTACAACGGATTTTAAAAAACGTTATGATCGAGGCTAAAGTTTTTTCTTTAAAAAAACTTTAGCCTCGATCACATTAACGCTATGAATTTATTATATTTAGGAGCATCTTGCAAAACTCTTTTCGATGTTTCAGTTTTTTGAAGAAAAACTGAAACATCGAAATCTATTCCACAGGTTTAAGAAATCCGATTTTTGAAAAAAAATCGGATTTCTAAGCTCGAAACACACGCGATGTTTAAGAAATCCGTTTATTTCTCAAATCCGTTGTACTCAGTTAGTTGTATAGATGTTCTATAATAACAAAGAATTGACAATTTGTTTTCGATATTATCACTTTTTTGAAAAAAACCTCGAAACTATTAACCATTAATCATTGCTATAATATGCCCGATCAACTCATAGATAAGTTTAACCGAAAAGTCACTTATGTGCGTATTTCTGTCACAGATCGTTGCGATTTTCGCTGCGTTTACTGTATGAACGAAAAAATGACTTTTATGCCCCGTACACAATTATTGACTTTAGAAGAATTAGAATGTTTAGGAAAAGCGTTTGTCGAATTAGGGATCACACGAATTCGCATTACTGGAGGTGAGCCATTAATCCGCAAAAACATATTACAACTCTTTCAAAAGTTTGGCAAATTAGAGGGCTTAAAAGAACTCATGCTGACAACCAATGGCTCACAATTGGTTAAAATGGCACAACCACTGCGAGACGCGGGCGTTAAACGAGTCAATATCAGTCTTGATACCTTAAAACCTGCGCGTTTTCAACAAATGACGCGCTTTGATAAATTAGATGTGGTATTGCGTGGCATTGACGCTGCTATTCAGGCAGGATTTGAACGTGTCAAAATTAACGCGGTGATTTTAAAAAATCGTAACCATGATGAAGTGATAGATTTAGTACAATTTGCTGTCGATAAAGGAATTGACATCAGTTTTATCGAAGAAATGCCCTTGGGTAATATGGCTGAACGTGATCGCGCAGAAGCGTTTTATTCAAGTGTCCAAATTCGTCAAGCACTTCAAAAGTCATTTACTTTACAACCCAGTTCTGAAACGACAGCGGGACCTTCTAGGTACTATACGGTTATTAATACGAACACGCGCGTTGGTTTTATTTCTCCGCATAGCCATAATTTTTGTGACACCTGTAATCGCGTGCGCGTGACGACAGATGGTCATTTGCTATTATGTTTAGGACAAGAACATTCGGCAGATTTGCGGCGTGTCATACGCGAAAATCCGGGCAATATTGTTCTGCTAAAACAAGCGATTGTTGAAGCCATCGCCCTTAAACCCAAAAATCATGAATTTGAACTTGAGGGCAAGCCACAGATTTTGCGCTATATGAATGTGACGGGTGGTTAGATTATTTTAAAATTTCCCATCAGTCATGTAGGGTGGGCAACGTGGTTGCCCACCTACTGAAGCGTTGGACTCCAAACGCCCAAAGCTGAAGCGTTGGACTCCAAAATTCAAAGCGTTAAACGGAAAAAAACCCTAAAATACAACAATGC
>JAGLHR010000534.1 GCA_023143415.1 Thiomargarita sp.
GAGCAACCACAAGGGATTGCCCCTACTTCAGGGCAACCACAAGGGATTGCCCCTACTTCAGGGCTTCAGGCAACCACAAAGGATTGCCCCTACTTCAGAATATTTTCGTCCGTATTCATAAGAATATTGTTGTAGGGGCAATCCTTTATGGTTGCCCTGAGTACAAAACTTGAACCTCAAGTTTTACCACTTAACTTCGGCTGTGAACATTAAATCAATGCTGTCTTTCTCTCCGCTGTTAAGGATGTCTTTTTCATCAAAATCAACGGTTTTGACATTAGCGATGAATTTGACGTTCTTGTTATAGTTATAAACCGCTCCAAGGAGATATTGCATTCTGTCGCCACCGTGATTTGAACGCGCATTGTTTTGATCCCAAGCATCGTATCTGCCGATAAACCACAGTTTGTTCATTGGACGAATTTCAAAATTTAATGAATACCCATCTCCATCATACTTTTGGTAATCACCATTATCAGCTTTTAGGTATTGAGCGGCAATCAAAAATGCGGGCTTGTTATAAACCGCATGAATGCCGTGCATCGTAAAGTCGTTGTTGCCACGTTTGTTGTCATCAAAACTCTTCACACCATAGTATGAAATATTAAAGTAGTCATCATTCCTTTTGACTTTCTTAGTACCCGTGGATAAGGCGTGAAATGTGAAACGCGCTTCAGTGGATAAACCTTCTCCATTTTCAATGTCATGGTAGCCTTCCCCATTGAAAAGACCAATTTCACTGGAAAAGTATGGCAATTTTGTTTTCAAATTAAATCCCAAATCTGCCGAATTCATTAAGTGAGCTGCTGTGCCGTCTTCCATATAGACTTTAGAAACAGAACGATACCACCAACTATGATGTTCTTCATAGTCAAGCCAAGGACGATGCACTTGACCAAACTCGACACCCGTGTGAGGTAATATGTTATCAAGGTAGAGATAGGCATATTTGACACGGGTTAACCAGCTACCCTTTTCTTTTTCAGAACTATAGCTTACATCACCCGTTTCTAAATCTACTTCAGAAAGGTATTGTCCTTTGGTTTCCTGAAAACTATCCAATGTGAGACGCAGAAAGTCTTTCTTATTGAAATAAGCCTTGACTTGGAAATAGTTGCGGCGTGTTTCAAAACGATTTTCCCTTTCTTCACCATCCGCTTTAGAGCTAACAAATCCGAGATAATGTGTTCCACTGAACTTTAACGAAAATGCTTTTGATTGAAGAGGCGTATATTTTTCTTTGAGTTCAACACGCCCCGGTGCATCCTGAGTGAAAACTTGGTGTGTACTTGGATCTTCATAAAGTGTGGCTGCTGAGACATTAATAATACTAGCCAATCCCAATAATGGGAATACAATAAGATTTCTCTTATACATAAATCTTGGTTCTCCAGATGAGATTATTCAGTGGTAACGACTCAGGGCAACCATAAAGGATTGCCCCTACAACCAGATTATTATGTCGAGTGACGAAAATCTTCATCGGGCAATCCCTTGTGGTTGCCTCTGATGTAGGGGCAATCCCTTGTGGTTGCCCTGAGTCGTTACTTTTGAGTTAAATACATATCTTGT
>JAGLHR010000535.1 GCA_023143415.1 Thiomargarita sp.
TAGTTAGCGTTTTTAATCCCTTTTTGTCTCCAATCTTGTAGTTATTGTCAGACGAAAAAACTTGAATATTTAAGCCATTCATTATAAGCATAACTTTTCTCGCCATTTCTCCAAATATAAGATTCACCATCTCCTGCTGGTTCCCAATAACACCAAAGATGAGGTTGTTTCTGTGGCGGCATGCTACGATCAAGAATTGTCGGATCATCTTTTTTCAAAGGATTTCTCAGATCACATTCACCATTCACCATTAAATTATGATGTCCAATTTATTCGTTTTAGATATAGAAACCCATCCTGCTGAAAACCAAGCCATTCTCAGATTACGCGATCAGCAAGGGCAACATTTATTCGCCCAGCAGGTAAAGATTACGAGTGATCATGCGTTTGAATGGGTGGGTTTGTTTAATACCCGTGAGCATGTCGAACGTTATGCTAATCAGTTATTGCCTGATAAACAGCAAACTTTGTCGGCAGAGGAACTGATTGCCCAATTGGGTGTTTTTTTAGCGCGTGATGTTTTGGGTGAGGAGATTTTTCAGCGTTTGTATTCTGGAATCCCGCCACGGACTTTGTTGATTCGTTTGCCAGCGACGAAGGATGATCAATTAGCAGCGGCGTTTGCGCGGATTCCTTGGGAGATTGCTCGCCCTGATGTGACGCAGGAGCCTTTGTTAAAGCGTAATGTAGCAATTCGTGCGATTACGGGAAGTGATTCTCCTGAAGATCGGGAAATGGCGTTAGCGTTAGAGCCGAATGAGGTTTTGCGGGTTTTATTGGTTTTTGCGGAGACTGAAAAGAGTAATCCGTTGGCAGCGCGTTTGGAAAGAGAGCAGTTATTGACTTTGTTTTATGAGCAGATTTTGCCAAAGCGATTGGTGCAGATTGATACTCTTTGTTATGGCGTGACGCGAGCATCAATTGCGGAGCAAGTGCGAAAAGCACAGGGTTATCATATTGTCCATTGGAGCGGGCATGGTAATCATGATAGTTTGGTATTGCAAGGCGAAGAAAAGAATAGGATTTCGGGTGCTGGATTAGTGGAATTGTTCCAAGAAGCTGGGGGATTTGTACCTAATTTGGTGTTTTTGAGTGCTTGTCATTCGGGGGCGTTTTTGAGTGCAGACCAAGACCTGACAGGTTTTGGAAACCTGTCAGGTCTCAATCGTGGTGCAGACCAAGACCTGACAGGTTTTGGAAACCTGTCAGGTCTCAACCAGGAGAAGGATTTACCAGCCTCGATTGCCAACAAGCAAGGTTATACCAGTACAGCCCTCGCCCTATTGACGGCTGGCGTTCCACAAGTTGTGGCAATGCGTTATTCCGTCAATGATGCGTATGCGCGACAATTAGCCGTTTTGTTTTATCAACATTTATTAGCTGAACAATATAATGCGGATTCTGCGTTGGCGATGGCGCGTAGTCAGTTGCTTGATGATTCTAAGATTGGGGCGATTGAGCATACCACGCCATTATTGTTTGGGCAGGATCGATGGGTGTTGGAGGCAGTGAAAAAGCGGAATAAGGCGCAGTTGAAACAGCGTTATCCAGATCGGCGTTTTCAACCCTTATTGTCTGATGAACAATATGGTTTTAAGGCGCGAACGCATTTTGTGGGCAGAAGTCGGGAGTTGACGCGATTAAATCAAGATTGGTTGAGTGCGAGTGAATCGCCAGTGGTTTTGATACAAGGTTTGGCAGGGCTGGGGAAAACGGCGTTAGCAGCGGAAGTGGTGAATTTATGGCATCAGCAATTTGATTTTGTGTTGGTGGTGCAGTCGCGTGGTTATGCGATGAATGCAGTCGATTTTTATAAACGAATTGATTTGCTGTTGGTGCGATTGAGTGAGTATTATAACCAAGATTGTCAAGGTAATGAGTATCGCAAAATTTTTCAGCATAAAGATGTGCCAGATCGCCATGAAATTATGCGAGAAAATTTGCTGGCTGTGCTGGAGAATTATCCTATCTTGTTGATTATAGACAACTTTGAGACGAATTTGTTGTCTGAACCAGGGTATGTTTGTCAGGACCCAGAATGGACGGAATTATTGACGGCGTTTGTGACACGGTTGCAAGGGCAATCGCGGGTGATGATGACCAGTCGGCATCGCCCAGTGGTCTGGGTTGATAAGGTACTGTGGTTGCCTTTGGGACCATTACCCATGAATGAGGCGTGGTTATTTTTGCAGAGTCATCAGGCGTTATATCAGTTATGGCATGATGATCACGATTTGGTGGAGAAGGTTTTAGAAATCAGTCACGGGCATCCGTTAATTATGCAGCGTTTGGGGGATTTAGCGCATGATAGGGACGCTTTGGCTGCTGCGCTGTCTCGTTTGGAGGAAAAGGGTTTTAAACAATTGCCGGATTTGGTAAGTGGTAGTGATGCTGCGCTGGAGCAGGAACGGCTTTATTTGGAGGATGTGGCAATTGGCGCGGTGGATGTATTGTTAGAGCGATTGAGTTTGGCAGGGCGGCAATTATTGTGGGTAGTGACGCGGGCGTTGGAGCCAGTGTCTCATTCTGTGTTAAATAGTGTTTGGTCTGCTCAATCTCCAAAACAACAAATGTTGGATGGCATTAAGAAAATGTTTGCTTTGGTAAAAGATTTACCACCTGAACAACAACCCGTTTTACCAGAAATTCCTGATGAAATTAAAGCGTTATTGGCACAATCTGACGAAGAAAGCACTGTACCCGCTATCGGACCACTATTAAAAGAACTCACCGAGTCAGGTTTATTACAACAAGAAGGCGAATTTGAAGAATCGGTATTTAGTTTTCACGAGTTAGTGCGAGAACGTTGCACCGCTTGGATGGAGAAAGTTCCAAAAGACTGTGGGGAACGGAATACCAAGCAAATTGGGCAAGCTTATGGCGAACAGTATGCCAGTCTTTTTGAAGGGCTGGTCAGTTCGGATAAGGAAACCGCTACCGAAATGGGTCGTCGTGCGATAACCTATTTGGTACGGGCAGAGGCGTTTGAGGCTTTGAGTGGTTTTGCCAGTGGCGTGGTGAATAGTACCCAAAATCCCCAACAATTACAACCCATCATTGCGGAATTAGAAACGGTCGTTGAGCAAGTGCCGGCTGGAAAAACACGGTGGTCGATGCGTACCTATTTGGCTGATGCGTTAAGAAAATCTGGTCAACCACAACTCGCTTTGCCTTTCTTTGCTCAGTCTGCGAGCGAGGCTGAAGCAGCGCAAAATTGGGCGAATGTGGCTGCAATTTTTCAGAATTGGGCTGGTGCATTAGTGATGGTGGGACAATTGCCAGAGGCGCGTGAGACTTTTCAACGTGCTGCTCAAACTAAACGCAAAGCGGGTAGTGCAGAGGTTAATATTATTGGCAGTGAAATAGAGGCTCTGCGAATAGCTATCATGTTGGGAAAAGTGGAAACCGCTTTACCCGCCATTGAAAAACACCTTGCCCAAATTCGGGATTGGTGGCAACGGCATCAACAAGGAGAAACGCTAACCGCCGCACCCGATACCGATGTTTTAGTGCGTACTTTCATCGGTGCATTGAATATTGCTTTTCGTGCTCACCACACATTAGAACATTGGCAAGACTGCCTAGATTTGCTGACTGAAACAGAACAAGTTAAGCAAGCTGGTGGTGAGAGTGAAGAGGCTTTAGCTAGAACGCGCTTTAATCGTTATTTCCCTTTGATGAAACTGGGTAACCTGGATGAAGCACAACGGGTATTGGAAGGTTGTTTGCAGGTGTTTAGTCGTATGAATGATTTAACAAATCAGGCTAATGCACTTACCGCCCTCGCTGATGTTTGGGATAAACGCGGCGATGTATCACGCGCTATAGAGTTAGCACGGCAAGCATTGGCTATTCGTGAACGCTTGCCAAATCCAGAAGATCGGGCGATTTCTCATGGTAATTTGTCTAGCTATTTGCATCAAGTTGGGCAGATAAAAGAAGGGGCGCGGCATATACTTGCTTGTATAGTTTATCTCATAGTGACAGGTAATCAGCAACGGCTTGAATTTAATTTACGCAACCTCGCTATTCATAAGCGGGAAATCGAAGAAAAAGGCACGACTTATCCACTCCCTCGCCTTAACGAATTATTACAACAGGGGGAATTTAGTGTCTTACGGCGGTGGTTGGCAGAATGGGGGGTTGATGTTGGGGAATTGCAGGGGCGGATTGATGGGTTTGTGGCTAATGTTTGAATCAGAATTTGCAGAATTTCAGAATTTTCAGAATTGATTTTCAGAATGGGTTTAAGTGTTT
>JAGLHR010000536.1 GCA_023143415.1 Thiomargarita sp.
TGCTTTGCCCCGCGCCAATCCACTCGAATTTTTTCAAAAAACTCGGTTTCTGAACGGCAAACAGGATTGATTTAAGGAGGCCGACAGGATTATTTTTATGTATTTAACGAGGAAGCAAAGAAATGGAAACAAATATTTCGACTAATCAATTATTACCCACGTTACAAGTTTTACCACGAGCCGATAAGCTACGCATTGCCCAGTTTTTGATTTCACAAGTGGCACAAGAAGAAGGTATAGATTCGTCATCCGTCACTGGAAATAACCTGGATTGGAAACGGGACGAGACATCTAGTGCGGCTAATACGCTGTTAAATCTGTTAGCTGAAGAGAAACAATCAGGAACTTAAACATGATTAATGTAGAACAATTTGCATACCGTCAAATTTCCGAAGATTTTGGTGGAATCAATTTTTTCCCCTATCTACCGCTTACTTTAAGCTATGGTAATAATAACATAGAAACATCAGGGTTATTAGACACTGGAGCGAGTGTCAACGTGATGCCTTACCAAATCGGCTTACAACTGGGTGCCAGATGGGAACAACAAAACACGTCAGTACAATTAGCGGGAAACTTAGCGAATTTACCCGCTTACGGGCTGCTTATCACCGCAACTGTTGCCCAGTTTCCACCAGTACGCTTGGCTTTTGCTTGGACAAGAGCGGAAAATGTGCCCTTGATTTTAGGACAAGTTAATTTTTTCCAAGAATTTGATGTCTGTTTTTTTCGATCACAAAAAACGTTTGAAATTCATCCTAAAAAGGAAAGCAGATGAAAACGGAAGATCAAACAAGATTGTATTGTCAATCGTCATTTCAGTCAACAAGAATGGCAACAACATAAGGGCAACCTCACGAAAAAACCTGCCCTTAAAGGCCTTGGCGCAATTGAATTGGGTGCAGTTGCTCTCATGACAAGTTATTTTTTTATCTTTTAAAAACAATAACTTATTCATTTATTCCCTTTTAGGACTAAACGTTTATGTTATTGATATTAAAACCTTTTTTTAAAAAATTGTCATGAGAGCAACTGCACCCAATTGAATTAACCGAACAAGCAAGAAAACGACTTAAAAAAGGCAAAACAGAACTGGCCAAAGCCAAATTCGCCAAAGCTAGAGAATGGGATACGAAGGTGGTGTTTGGGGATGAGGGGTTTGAACAGGATTAAATGGATTAAGAGGATGCACAGGATTATTTTTAAGATTAATCCTGATTATCCTAAAATCCGGGTAATCTTGTTCAAAAGGAAGAGGGTTTGAACCGGATTTCACGAATGATCAGGATTAAGTAAAACAAGTCACAACGAAAGGAAAACACTATGCAAGGTATCAATTTCATCGTAGATGGTCAACAAACGCAAGTCGCCGTTGTGATTGACCTAAAAATATATGGTGAACTGTGGGAAGACTTTTATGACAACATGTTAGCCATGCAGCGTAAAGACGAACCCCGCGACTCTTTGGATAATTTCAAGGCAGAATTACTGCAACAAGGCAAATTGAAACATGGCTAAATACCGCGTTACGCTCTGCCGTTCGGCACGTAAAGAATTAGAAAAACTTGACTCAATTATACTTGAGCGTATATTTCCCAAAATTGAGAGCGGAAAACCCATATCCTCAAGGTTGCTTAAAAATTCAAGGACAAAAAAACCTGTGGCGTATTCGTGTTGGTGATTATCGGGTGATTTATTCGGTATATGAAGAAGAAAAATGGGTGGATATTATTGCAGTACGACACAGAAAAAAAGCTTATCGTTTCTGATAAAATTGTGGGACATTAGCAAGAGTAAGGTGGGTAGAGCGAAGCGAAACCAACCATGTCATTTTAGATTATATCCTATTGTTTTTGAACAGGATTTTACTTCTTTCTGGATGCTCAGGATGATTTTTAAGATTAATCCTGATTATCCTAAAATCTGTGTCATCTTGTTCAAAAGATTGATAGGAAATACTTCACCCAATAAAAATGTTATTTGGAGATTGATATGATAAGTAAAAATGAGGTTTACCAAAAAATTAATCATTTACCTAATGAGCTGATACCCACATTGGTGGCTTATCTTGATTTTTTGTTGAACCAACATGTTCAAAACCAACCGAAAACACCACCGACTTTCAATTGGGAAGGTGGCTTATCTGAACTGAAATCAGAATATGATAGTGTTTCTCTTCAAAAAAAATCCTTGGAATGGCGTTAATGTTGATTGATACCAATGTTTTTCTGGAAGTTTGACTCGAACAAGAACTACGTGCGTTATGTAAACAATTTATCACTGATAATCTTGATGAGATTTGTATCAGTGATTTTTCTTTGCATTCCATCGGTGTGGTGACGTTCAGAAAAAACAAATCTAACTTGTTTACTCAGTTTACTCAAGATATGTTACCGATATGTCCTGCTGAGGCTTCATAAAAAAAAGTTTGGAATGTCCGTACCCCTGGGTCAAGAGAAACTATCCGCCCTTGGTTCTCGGCTACGGTCGTTTTTAATTGATGGGGTACGGATAAAAACCATTCATTGTATTGATAAATCAATCTGCTATCCAAGAGTATTTCTGGTAAAGATTCACTTAAACGTAAACCTTTCCCAGAAATACGTGGATAAATTCCAGTGTTCTTAATTGCAGACTTAGGAATATAACAAGATTGTGTTGGCGCTTTACGACTCCTAAATTTCGGATGTGCTTTCGCTTTCCAATAGGCTTGATGTGCTTCTTTCACAGCAATTCCTTTAATTTGAAAAGGTACCTCGTCACACCATTTTGGTTTCGAGGATAAAGTTTTTCTTCAAAAAACTTTATCCTCGAAAATTGTTTTAATAAATCCTTTTTAATATCTATCCAAGATGGGGAAAAATTGACACAAGAACGAATATAATCAATCGTTTGATTAAAAACATAACGGCTACAATTGTGCCATGTTTTAAATGTCTGCTTTTGTTTCTGGTTCGGATAAAGCTTGACGGACTTGGCTTTTATGTTGGATGGGTCGCCATAACCTAATCTAGCTGATTAGGCTGACAACGACCTTCCACCAAACTTAACGTGCTACTTTCATAGCATTAAGCTTTCCAGCTTATCGTATTTCCTCCGCTGCGAGTCAGGGAAGCCGATA
>JAGLHR010000537.1 GCA_023143415.1 Thiomargarita sp.
AAAACTTTAGGCTGAAATGTTGTAGGGGCAATCCTTTATGGTTGCCCTGAGTAGTTATCAACAATCTTTAATAAACGTGCTAACGCGCCCCGATTTTTTTGTACGAATAAACGCCCTTTCTCACCTGTTTGCTGACGGCGTGTCGCATCATTTAAATATATTTTTATTATATTAACTAATTGCACAGCGTCATCCACTTGTTGAGCAGCTTGAGCTTCTAACAGTTGGCGAGCAATTTCTGCACATTCAAAAACATGATGCCCCATGATCACAGGTATTCCTACAGCGGCTGGCTCCAATAAATTATGTCCACCAATAGGCACGAGGCTACCTCCCACAAAGGCGATATCACAAGCCGCGTAGAGCAGGGGCAGTTCGCCCATGGTGTCGCCTAAATAAATTTCTGTCTTGACATTTACGTTGTTTTCGGTACGCCTCGCAATGATAAATCGTCGTCGTGAACATAAAGCGGCAACACGATTAAAGCGTTCTGGGTGGCGTGGTACTAATACTAATAGCAAATCATTGAATGTTTCTTTTAATTCATTAAAAGCATCTAGTATGATTTCTTCTTCGCCATCGTGGGTACTTGCCGCAATCCATACGGCACGATTTTCTCCCCATTGACGGCGCAATCGCGCTGCTTTTTCAGAAAAATCGGCGGGAAGACGGCTATCAAACTTGATGCTACCTGTGACATGTATTTTAGTCGGCGGCGTACCTAATTCAATAAAACGCGCCGCATCGACTTGAGTTTGAGCCGCTATTGCTGTCATGCTAGTGAACATTTCCTGTGCTAATCCCTTAATACGTTGATACCCCGCTGCTGAATTGGCTGAGAGTCTTGCGTTAGCCAGTATGACGGGAATAGCGCGTTGTTGACAGGCATATAATAAATTTGGCCATAGCTCGGTTTCCATAATAATCAGCAAGCTGGGTTGAAGGCGGGCTAAAAATCGCGCCATTGCCCCAGGTAAATCGTAGGGCAAATAAACATGCCATACGGTGTGACCAAATATTTCGCGTACCCGCTTAGAGCCTGTGGGTGTCATTGTTGTGATCAGTATTGGCTGCGCCCGTGCTTGTAAAGCTTGTATGAGTGGTACTGCTGCTTGTACCTCTCCCATTGAAACGGCATGTATCCAAATGCATTGTTGATCGGGTAATTTGGGGGAAAAGCCAAAACGTTCAAACCAACGCTGCCAATAATCTGGTGCTTGCATTCCACGCCAGAGCAAGCGTAGAAGTATAATGGGGACAAATAAATAGAATAGAAAAGTGTAAATTAAACGCAATGGTGAATTATGAATGGTGAATGGTGAATGGTGAATTATGAATTGGGAAATGATACTAAAAAAAAAGGGGAAATGTCAAACAATGAGGCGGGAATAAGTAAAGGAAGGGTAAGTTTTTAGCTTTGGATTTTTCCGTCCAACGCTTTAGCTTTGGATAGGAGTTCAACGCTTTAGGAATGTGCATCAAATAAAATCGTTTCGAGGTTTCCGTTTTTTTAAGCGGAAACCTCGAAAACTAAACCTGACAGGTTTTAAAAACCTGTCAGGTTTGAAGCAACGCTTTAGCTTTGAATAGGAGTTCAACGCTTTAGCTTTGAAATAAATCGCCAAAGCTGAAGCGTTGGACTCCAGAAATATTTTTTTAACGCTTTGATTTTAAACACGTTTTAATTTATTCATCAAGTTAAAAGTCAATTTTCCAAGTTTCAACTGCTTGCTCTGCCATCCAATACTGAAATTCATCAACAGACTGCTTATTCCATTCTTCATAACTGGCTGCTTTTTCTGCTAATTTAAATCTGGATTTTGTATAAACTTCCTTTTTTTGTGCAAAAGGTTTAGTATCCAAATCTTTATTTGCTGATTTTGATAGCAATAACATATTACCAAGCCGATCCTTGACTTCGTCATATCCTTCTCCAAACGTTTTTATCCAAGTTTCAGTCGGATTATAAGGGCAAATATGTTCTAGCGAAACATCCGTTTCAGATACTGGATTACCTAAATGGCTTTCAATCTCTGCAAGAATAAAGCGAATCTTCTTAGAGGATTGGCGACTAGGCATTTTGTGAAATTCAAAAGCGTTAAAAAATGCTTTATCATCAGGATATAAACTTTTAAATAAGTCATTATTTTTCATATAACTCGCTCGTTTCAATTCTCCTTTATAAAAAATTTTCATCGCCATTTGGTTATATTTTTGCTCCTGCTCACTGGGAGAAAAATGGCAGATAACATTGTAACGAATAGATAATATGGTGATATAGCTACATAATTTCACAAATTCCTTTGGGGTAAACCTAAAAAAAGCAACCATTAAAACAGTAAAAGGTTGTTTGATACTAAAGGTTTTTAAAGTGCGTAAATATTGCTTTGCATTTCTACATACTTCATCTTGATCATTCCACCATTCATCTTCAGGATTGCCTAGCGAAACATAAAGAGGAGCATATTTATATAAGGAATCTAAATATTCATAAGCCGTTTTTGGAGAATTTGCCAATCGTCTGACTGAAGCAAATAAATCTGTTTTCGTAACTGATTTTGCTTGAAAATTATGATGATAACGAATAAAATTGGTAAAATCTGTCTCACCCAATTGATTGACAATTTCACTCCATTTTTCATCTAAATCATCCAATTCACCATCAACTACATCATCATTTTTGGTGATTATTGAAAAGAGGGTGTTTTTAAGCAAATCAGGTGTAGATAGCTTTACTCCTCTCGCATTCAGAGTTTCAAAAATTTTGTAGGCATTGAGATCGTCTTGCACTACAATTTTAGTGAAAACCATTCCCCAAGTCACCTGTTCAACAAATTTTGCAATAGTTTCACCATCACCTATTGACTTTTTCAAGAAAAATTCAAAACTTTTGTTTAGCAACCGATTAGTGTTAGTTAAACCACGAATATTAGGTGCTTCCAGCTTGGAACATATCTCGCGGAAATGACGATTATTATTGCGATTGAGTGAGAGTTTATTATCTACACGAAGCGAAATAGGATTTGTGGCTCCAATGAATCGCCGTCCAAGCTCATCTAATCTTTTTTGATTATTTCCAGTCTCATTACCAGCTTGAATGAGTTTATCAATCTGTTTCATTGCAGCCAGAATGACTAACGAAAGTGTAATAAGGCGTTGTTGTCCATCTATAACAAGGTAATCATGTTGATTATTGCGTTGCAAGACAATATATCCCATATAATGATATTTTTCCTGTGGTAAAGTCTCAATATCACTCCATAAATCTTCCCACTGTTCTTGTTCCCACGTATAATCTCGCTGAAATCTTGGAATTTGATATTTTATACCATTACTCATCATTTCATGAAAGGTTTGATTAATTATTGGCTCCATAAACATAAAAGACAT
>JAGLHR010000538.1 GCA_023143415.1 Thiomargarita sp.
ATGAGCGCCAGCGCGTGGGAACGAGGGGAACGAGGGGAAAATTCATTTCGAGGTTTAAGTATTTTGAAGAAAAACTTAAACCTCGAAATGAGTCTGCTTTAGCAAACTTTAGCTTTTAGCCTTGCAATTGATTTCAAGGCTAACCGCTGAGTAGTTACGTTTATTTAATGAAATAGGGAGTTCACTTGAGTGAATCAGATAGATAACAAGATGAAAATGATAAGTAGTAGAGTAAGTGTCTTTTTTAAAATACTCTTACTTAGTGGGCTATTACTTGGCAGTTTTAACATCCTAGCTGCCCAGGTAAGCCAAGAAGCGTTTATTGATAAGATGGTATCGCAGCATGGGTTTGATAGATACCAGTTAATTAGTTTGCTTGGAAAAGCTAAGGTGAAAAAAAGCATTCTCAAGCTCATGTATTATCCGCCTAAGAAGAAACGCAAGCGGCGTTATAGAGGAAAGCCTTGGTATAAATATCGGCGAAATTTTCTTAGTTCCCAGAGTATTAATAGGGGTATTGATTTTTGGCGGGAAAATGCGAGTGCTCTTGAGCGGGCGCAAAGGACTTATGGTGTTCCTGCTGAAATCGTTGTTGCCATTATTGGTGTGGAAACCAGATATGGGCGGATTATGGGTAATTTTAGGGTGATTGATGCTCTAAAAACGTTAGCTTTTCATTATCCGAGACGCGCTGATTTTTTCCAAGAGGAATTGGAACATTATTTACTGTTCACTTCGGAGGAAGGACGTGATCCGTTAAAACAAAAAGGTTCTTATGCTGGTGCAATGGGGCTTGGACAATTTATGCCAAGTAGTTATCGCCGTTATGCTGTCGATTTTGATGGCGATGGCGAACGTGATATTTGGACAAATACGACCGATGCGATTGGGAGTGTTGCTAATTATTTCCGCAGTTTTGGCTGGAAAACGGGAGAGCCTGTGATTAAAGCGACTCAAGTGCGTCCAAATGCGGTGGAAGGTTTGCTGACACAAAAGTTTAATACAAAATCAGAAAGGTTTAAACCACGCTATCCCCTCTGGCAACTCAAACAAAAGGGAGCGTTGTATCATGGTAACGAACCTAATGATATGTTAGGGCGGCTTATTGATTTGAGAACGGAAATTGGAACGGCTTATTGGTTGGGTTTCCAAAATTATTATGTGATTACTCGCTATAATAATAGTAAACATTATGCGATGGCAGTTTATCAATTGGCTCAGGAGATTGCGAATGGTTATGCAGAAAGTGATTAAATTTTCACTGATAATTACTTTAGTGTGTGGAATTGTAGGTTGTAGTGTTGCGCCAACAAGTCAGGATGAGGTGGGTGTTCATCAGCAAGTCCCTTCGAGGTTTAAGTTTTCTGAAGAAAAACTTAATCCTCGATCTCAATTTTCATCCGCCACTTCAAGGCAAAAGACTTCTGAGATGGCATTCCCACGTCGTGAAACGGTTGCGTCTCGCGATTATTCGTATAGGATGAGAAGAGATGAGCCTTTAAGCCCTGCTTTTCGCAATTATGTTGAGCAAGGTTTTGCGGCTTGGTATGGGTTAGAGGAGCATGGTGCTAAAACAGCCAGTGGTCAAGTTCATGATTTATATGGTATGACAGCCGCACACGCCAGTTTGCCTTTTAATACGCGGGTTCGCGTGAGAAATCTGAGGACAGGTAAAAGCATTGTTGTCACGATCAATGATCGCTTATACGATGAGAATGTCTTAATTAAATTGTCTTATTGGAAGGCGCGTTCTCTTGGATTGACTAAGCATCGTTCACAAAATGTGGAAGTTCGCGTGATCAGGTAACGGATAAGAAAACGGGGAACAGATGAAAAGATTCAGTTCGCTATTGTTAAGTTTGACTTTACTATATTCCTCTTATGTTGGAGCAAATTTATTAGTACCTACGCCGCCATCCATTGCAGCGCGTGCTTATATTATGCAGGACTTTTATAGTGGCAAGGTGTTAATGGAAAAAAATGCTGATGAAACTGTTGAGCCTGCTAGTTTAACTAAGTTGATGACTGCTTATTTGGTATTTCATAAGCTGCGTACTGGCAAGATTAAACTGACTGATAAGGTGAAAATTAGTGAGAGAGCGCAGCATAAGAGTGAATATACGTCACGTATGTATCTTGAAGCGGGTACCGAAGTTTCTGTGGAACTTTTGCTCAAGGGGATGATTATCCAATCTGGTAATGATGCCAGTATTGCATTAGCTGAATTTATAGGAGGAAGTGAGGAAGGCTTTGTGACTTTAATGAATGAATATGCACAACGCTTAGGTTTGAAAAACACGCATTATATGAATAGTACGGGTTTACCCGGGGAATGGCATTATAGTAGTGCCCGTGATATTGTTCGTATCGCTTATGTTCTCATCTCTCATTTTCCAGAGTATTATCGTTTGTATAAAGTCCGTGAAATGACTTACAATAATATTACTCAAGAGAATCGCAATCCGTTACTGCGGCGTGATCCGACAGTAGATGGGATCAAAACGGGTCATACTAATGGGGCAGGCTATTGTCTAGCGGCTTCCGCTAAACGCGGTGAAATGCGTTTAATTTCGATTATAATGGGGGCGAAAAACGAAAAAGCGAGAGCGTTGACGAGTGAAAAAATGCTTGATTATGGATTCCGCTTTTTTGATACTCACCTTCTTTTTAAGGCACGCGAACCTATTGACCTCGAAAGGATATGGTACGGTAAAACGACTCAATTACAACTTGGACTGGAAAAATCGTTATATGTGACTATACCTAAGAATCAATATGAGCAATTGAGTGCAACGCTGTATGTTGACAAATATCTCATTGCTCCCATTGTTGCTGGCCATATTTATGGAAAACTAAAAATACGTTTGGGCAATCAGGTGATTTCAGAACGTCCCATCATCGCGCTTTCTTCCATTGAAAAGGGCTTTTTGTGGAAGAGGTTTATAGATTCTATTTTTTTATTTTTTTATTAACTAGTGTCCATCCGGAAACACCTCCAAAGCTAAAGCGTTGAACTCCAAAATGCCCATTGTTTGGAGTTCAACATCAACTTGGGGATTTTAAAAGCCGTTTCCGGATGGATACTAACTAACTATAAAGTTCAAACTATCAAGTTTTCGGATTTTTCTGTTTCTAAAAAACCGAAAACTTGAACGTCCAGAGTATAACAATTCAATATGATCGTTTATCTCAATGGTGAATTTTTGCCTCTTGAAGAGGCACGGGTGTCGGTATTAGACAGAGGTTTTATCTTCGGTGATGGTGTGTATGAAGTTATCCCGGCATACAATGGGCATCTTTTTAGACAAGAAGCACATTTACAACGTTTAGAAAATAGCTTAAAAAACATTAAGTTAGAAAATCCATTGAGCCGTGAACAGTGGATTGAGGCTTTAGAAAGTGTTGTCGCTCATAATAATGGGGGCGATCAATCTATTTATTTGCAAGTGACACGAGGTCCTGCAAAGCGAAATCATAATTTTCCAGAAAGCGTTGTGCCGACGGTGTTTATTATGAGTGATCCTATAGAACAACAGCCGCCTTCTTCTGGGGTAAAAGCAATCACTTGTGCTGATACACGTTGGCAACGCTGTGATATTAAATCAATTGCTTTATTAGCGAATATATTGCTACGTCGGCAGGCGGTTGAAGTCGGTGCGGCTGAGACGATTTTAATTCGTGATGGTTATGTCATGGAAGGAGCCGCCAGTAATGTATTTGTCGTTGTTGACGGTGTCGCTATCACACCGCCTAAGAGTCAGTTTATTTTATCAGGCATTACTCGTGATTTAATTCTTGAGGCGATGCGAGCCGCTCAATTATCCTGTCGAGAGGCTAATATTCCCGAAGCTCAATTACGTGCTGCTGATGAAATTTGGGTCACCAGTTCTACTCGTGAAATTCTGCCCGTTATTACGCTTGATGATAAGCCTGTTGGTGAAGAAAAGCCTGGGGCTGTTTGGTCAAAAGTATGGCATATTTATCAGGATTATAAACAAAAATTGCGTGTTTAAAAATCCACGTCATTTTTCCAAGAACCTATCCGGCCCTATTCAAAAATGCAGAATAATGAATAAAAATAGTTG
>JAGLHR010000539.1 GCA_023143415.1 Thiomargarita sp.
CAAAGCTAAAGCGTTGTACTCCCAAAGTTTCTCCAAAGCTAAAGCGTTATACTCCCAAAGTTTCTCCAAAGCTAATAATTTATGAAGGCTACGTGCTTGGAAGTGATAAATTCAGGCGAGAAGTCGCTTTAGCTATTGGTCGCCGAACTTGGCGTGGAGTACCGGGAAGACCACAAAAAGCACATTTGGAAGAAGGGCAAGGAACACTTCCATTTTGATAGCCGAGGTTGCCTCAAGAATAAATGTGGTCTGTCCCCTATTTTATTTTCGGATGGTGATATCACTAATATTTGGGATACTTTTTATCATCAAGACGATGACAATTTTTCTGACTATGTCGATGCGTGGGTAGCGCGTGGACATCCGACAGATGGTCCTGACGGTTGTTTAACACAAAATACTATTAATTACTAGTGCAATAAGTGGAAATTTTTGTGCTATCTATTGGAAACCAAGGTTTGAATTGATGCCTTGGTTTCTCACCTCAAAAAAATACCTGTTTGCCTTCCAAAAAATACGAGAGGTACATTATGAATTGTTCCTATTTTTGTCTTGATCGGCTTTTTATCCAAAGTTTAGTTATTATTGGGTTAACGATGTTTCATGTTAGCGATCTTTTGGCAACGGAACCTGCTCCTCCCATACAGATTGATCTTTCTCTTGACATTCTTCCACCGTTAGGAAAAGCGGCACAATTGACTTGTGAGATAACCAGCATCATGGATGCGCAAACGGTAGAAGCCCATATAGAGTTACCTCCTGATACCAAAGTATTATACGGTGATCTTAATTGGAAAGGAGAACTTCTTGCCAAAAAAGTCGTCCAGTTTTCTGTATCAGTTGTATTTGAAACCGAAGGCAACAAGGAGATTTCTTGTCGTGTTAAAGCGACAGGAGATTTCACCCCTTTTGATTCATTGGGAGGATTAGGTTATCTTTACTTATCAGTTGGCCAGATACGAACTTGGTATGGCTATGCTCCTACACCCTGTGAAATAAAAGATTCGTTGGCTAATCAGCCTGAATCTGGTATATCAGGCTTACCCTCTTCCTCATGTTTTAACTATGGAGGAATCTGGCAAGAAGAAAATAACCCCGACAATTATTATTCCATTTCTCGAAATGAAGATGTATTGATAATGATAGATTTATCTCTACTTGGGGAAGTTGGAAAACCTTTAGCGGCTACATATATGGGGCAAAAAGAAAATTATGTCTATGTATTATCTCCACTTGCTCCCTTTCCCATTGATTTTCCTGATGAAAGGCAAATGTCGGCGGTTTCTATAGAGATCACTTTTACAACTAATACTAAAGCCGTGATTACACCACTTGGTGGTACTGACAATGCTGTAAAAGTTTGGATACACAAAGTTTTTAATAATGTTGAAGAAAAATAGCTTGTGTGCCTAGCATGGTTAACTTGTTCCCAAACTCTGTTTGGGAATACCTTCCTCTCAGCGAGCGTAGGGTGGAAAAAGAAAATAGGGGGCAGACCACATTTAATTTTTTCCTCCAACATAATAGAAAAACTACTCGTCTGGACAAAAGATTTTAGCAAAAAATGCTTTGAAAATAAATGTGTCCCCTATTATTCCTACAACGACGTTTTATGTCTTGATGTGTCGCAACTAAGCTTAGTTTGATCGTGAAATAATTGGGATCAGAGCTGGGTAGGGTGAGTAACTGGTTTATCGTTGCCCACCAAATAACATAAAAGGCAACTGGAAAATAAGAAACACAAACTATGAATATTGAATATACTGCTGTAATAAAACAAGAAGATAATTGGTGGCTTGGATGGATTGAAGAAATACCGGGAGTCAATTGTCAAGAAAAAACATATCAAGAATTAAAAGAAACTTTGAAAATTACCTTAAAAGAAGCTTTGGAATTTAACCGTCAAGATGCTCTTACGTTGGCTGGTGCTAGATATAAAGAAGAAAGAATCGCCATATCAATATGAAGAGAAACAAACTACTGAAATATTTGCATAGTCAAGGATGTGATTTACTACGGGAAGGTAGTAAACATTCTTGGTGGTATAACCCAGTTCTCAATAAACGTTCAGCGATTCCAAGACATTCGGAAGTGAAAGATATTTTAGCCGTAAAGATATGCAAAGATTTAGGTGTAGTTCCAATAAAATAGAGAAAGTAAATTCTAACAAAGCCTTGCAGCCGACGCAAAAAGCAGCGCGGCTGAAGAACGGTGTTAGTTGGGTTATCGTCCTTAGTTATTTTCAATATCAAGCATTTGTGCTATTTGTTTGCAGTAAGCTGTTTATCTGAATTTGATGATTCAAAGTGAAGTTGATGGAAGGTAATTTAAGATTATTTGATAAGTTCTAACTTAATCTTGGAGGCGGACTTTCAGCCGCTCAAGAATGGTGTTAGAATACACGCCACATGACTATCAAATTTAAATCAATTTAATTAATGGATACCATGATGAATAAAGTAATAACTTTAATTATAATGACTGGGTTATGTTCATTATCGCTATTAACTTTTGCAGACGAACCATCTATTTACATTGATGGTATATGGAAAAATAAAACAGAAGGAAAGAATTATTACTCTATACAAACAAATGCTAATCAAGTTGTTATGATTGATTTATCCGCTATTGAATCATCAAGTAATACTTTAGAATCATCATATATTGGTAATATTAATGATTTGCTTTTAAGTCGGATATCTCCAACTCAAGGTGTTACAAATCAGTTATATTTAAATTTTACCTCAGTTACAGATGGAACGATAACAACTATTTGTGAAGTTTGTACAGTTGTACCAATAGAAATTGAAAAGATATTTTAAATGGGGCCAACTCTTTTTGAACAGATTTTTCTAACTTTGCCTTGCACCCGACCTTGACGGCGGGTGAAGAGCGGTGTTATGTGACAAAAACGAGATCGTAGAATGGACTTTTCACCGATAATTAATCAAGTTGTAGGAGTTCTTTGGTATTTGATACCACTCGTCATTTTTGCTTATATCCTAAAGTCACCTTGGTTCAAGTCACCTTGGTTCAAGGGTGTGGCAGGTGAGTTTATCGTCAATTTGTCAGCAAAATTGATGCTGGATAAAGAAAAGTACCATTTGATAAAAAACGTAACTCTACCAACAGAAGATGGAAGCACGCAAATTGATCACATTATTGTTTCAATTTATGGAATATTTGTGATCGAAACAAAAAACATGAAGGGCTGGATATTTGGTAGTCCTTATCAGAAGACATGGACACAAAAAATATATAAGTATTCAAGTAAATTTCAAAATCCTCTACATCAAAATTATAAGCACGTTAAAACATTACAATCATTGTTGGGCATAACTGACGAAAAAATATTCTCATTGGTAGTATTTGTTGGTAAGAGTACGTTCAAAACAGAAATGCCTGAAAATGTTACTTATCGTGGTGGGTATGTCAGGTTTATAAAATCAAAAACACAGCCAGTTCTTTCTGAATCAGAAGTAAATGAAATAACAAACAAAATTGAAACGGGAAGACTTAGGCCATCCTTTAAAACAAACCGAGATCACGTAAAGTATGTAAAAAGCATTGTAAAATATAAAGAAAATATCAATAGTCAAACATGCCCAAAATGTGGAAGCTCCATGGTATTAAGGGAAACCAAGAAAGGTGCAAACATTGGTAAGAAATTCTGGGGTTGCTCAAATTTCCCAAAATGTAGAGGCATCGTAAATGTCACATAACAATCACATTCACTCGGACATTAGTAAATAGAGTAAAGTAAAGAGTAAATAGGGGACAGACCACATTTTATTTGCCGATGGTCTAAAGCTATAATCAATGCAGATTTGAATGGAGCAATAGGCATTATTAAAAAAATGGTTGCCCTGAGTCGTTACGAAAGATTAATATTAATTGAACCTGATTAGGAAAGCGTCGTTACTCCCAAAGTTTCTCCAAAGCGAATAATTTATGTACGCACTACTTCGATCCTTATTATTTACATTACCGCCCGAGATTGCACATCACTTTATCTTAAAAAGCCTCAAAATATTTCACTCCCTCAAATTAATCCAATTATTATTTGGCAAAACGCTTCATGCCCCCTGCACAGTCATGGGTTTAAATTTTCCTAACCAAGTAGGGCTTGCCGCTGGTTTAGATAAAAATGCTGAATATATTGATTGCCTCGCCGCCTTGGGTTTTGGATTTATTGAAGTGGGTACTGTGACTCCGCGCCCTCAGTCTGGTAATCCTTTACCGCGCCTCTTTCGTTTACCCGCTGCACAAGCATTGATTAATCGCATGGGGTTTAATAATCAGGGGGTTGATAAATTACTGGATAATATTCAGAAAGCGCGTTTTAGTGGCATACTCGGTATTAATATTGGTAAAAATTTTGATACGCCTTTAGATAGGGCAGTAGAAGATTACTTAATTGGTTTACACAAAGTCTATGCTTATGCGGATTATGTTGTAATAAATATTTCATCGCCCAATACACCAGGGTTGCGCCAATTGCAAGCTGGGGAAGAATTAGATCATCTGTTGGATGCCCTTAAACAAGCTCAACAAGAACTCGCCGAACAACATAATAAATATGTGCCGCTGGTGATCAAAATTGCGCCAGATTTGACTCAAAAAGAATTGACAATCATTGCCAACAAACTGTTGGCTTATCATATAGATGGTGTGATTGCGACTAATACGACGATCTCACGGAAAGCGGTGGAAAATCTTCCCCATGCCAATGAAAAGGGCGGCTTGAGTGGTGCTCCCTTATCAATGCGGGCAACTGAGGTTATACAACAATTGAATGCGACACTCCAGGGCAAAATTCCCATTATCGCTGCGGGCGGTGTAATGACTGCCAGCGATGCACAAAAAAAACGTTTGGCGGGAGCCAGTTTAGTGCAAATTTATACGGGGTTGATTTATCAAGGACCTGCTTTAATTAAAGAGATTATTGAGGAACGTGCATGAAATAATATGTTGAATCAGACCTGACAGGTTTCCAAAACCTGTCAGGAAAAATCACTGTAAGGCATTTTTAGCCTCCTCAATTAACCACCTTAAAAATCTTAACACATCCCGCGCGTCCTTTCACTTTCAGATTATCAATCAACTGAATCGTATATTGACTTGGAAATGTCAAATGATCAAGCGTATTTTGGGTAATAATCAATGGCTCTTTATAAGATTTAGTCAAATTTTCAACACGCGAGGCTAAATTCACAGCATCACTAATGACAGTGCATTGTAGTCGACTTTTTTCCCCAATGATACCCAACATTAATTTGCCCGTATTAATACCTATACCTATCTTAGTCTTTTGAGCCTGTTGAATTTCAACCATAGAAATCGCCGCATTAACGGCATCATCAGCAGTCATAAAAAGTGCCATTATGGCATCACCAATATATTTATCAACAAACCCATTATTTTTTCGGATAATTGGTCCCATTTCACCCAGATAGGCATTAAGAAAATCGAAATTTTCTTGGGGAGACATCTTTTCAGAGAGGCTTGTAAAAGAACGGATGTCTGAAAACAAAATCGTCATTTCCATCTCCTCATTATTGCCCAATTGAGTATCAAGAATATGCGCCTTGTTTAAAACTTGTAAAAATTCATTAGGCACAAATCGTGCGTAAGCCTGTTCCGTTTCGTTCAATATCAATTTGCCATAAAAGATCGTAAATAAAACCATGCCACATGCAATTATTAAAGAGAATATAAATATGAATTGTGCCTCTTTTCTAAGCTGTAAAGCAGACGCTTTTAAATCAAACGATATTTGATCCTCTATCGTTTTTAAAAGTTCTATTCTACCCGTTGAAAGCTGCCACCAATAAGCCGGTTCCATATTAAGACGTTCTAAAAACGCTTTTTTTCTGATTTCTTCAATTTCCGCAATAAATTCACCTTGCATGATTTCATGATAATATTTTTTTTGTGGAGAAGTCGCCACGAAGAGGAAATTTTTGATATAAATATTTTGCGCCTCAATCAACGAAATAAATTTTTTAGACATATTTGAAGGAAAATAACCTCGACTGAGGGCATTGTTTAAAGTCGCCCTTTCAATTCCCGCTTTTTCTTTGGCATACAAAATGCTCATATAAGCAGCAACTTGATTAGAAATTTCATGATGACTTATGAGCATTGAGAGATAATTGATATTCATCAAAAGCGAATCAATGATATTGGTATAGTATAAAAGTTCATCTTTTAGCAAACTATTCAATTCATCAATAAGAAGCCTTTTGTTTTCAATCTCTTTAAGCAAAGTAAAAACCATTTCCAAATTATTTTTGAAATCTGCTTTAAAGCATTTGATATGAAATTGTTTTAAAAAGGTGTTGAATTTTTTGATCTGAATATCCGTTCTGATTCGTTGCATCTGAAGTTCAGTAGAAAATTGCATACCTTGACTGCCCAGTAAACCTGCGGATAATCCTCTTTCTTTCTGTAACTCATGCACCAACGCACTTGATTTAATCGCAAAATCAGACAATTCATGCAATAAAGTCATCTTATTTACGATTTCCAATTTTGCTAATGCGATATGAACTGTAAAACCAATTAACCCAATCATTGGAATAGCGACGATTAATGCTAACTTCTTGCTTATATTTATATTTTTTAACATTTTTAGGAACGTTGAAAGAAAAAAACTCATGAAAAAATATCCCCTACTTATGAATCAGAATTTTCAGAATAAAACCTAAAATCAGATTGTATTAAATATAAAGTATTGATTTAATTGTATTTATAGTAAATGAGGCTCTTGCAAAACTCATGGATGAAAACGAGGGCGAACACGCAGGTTCGCCCCTACAATCAGAGGGCGAACACGCAGGTTCTACTGAAAGACGTGAGGTTTTGTAGGGGCAGACCTGCGTGTCTGCCCTCATCATAAGAGTTTTGCAAGAACCTCAAATGCCTGCCATTTTAAAACCATACAATAATTCTGAAAATTCTCAAATTCTCAAATTCTGATTCAAAAAATTTTAGCCTCAAAATTTCGTTATACTTGATATTCAATGAGTAAAAAACAAACAATAGGAGCCATTGGCAGAATCATGTTTTTTATTATAAAATCAATCTGAGATAATTTTAACTTTAACATAAAAGAAGAACCATCAATTGATTAAACCGCTACTTTATCCCATTATATCATTGAAAGGAATTGAACAGATGGATTCAAGGTTAAAGTTTCGGAAACCGCTCTAAATCTTCCTCTGATTATCAATCCGTTCAATTCCCCACATAATGCACTACCTGAGTAGTTACTCCTATTTTAACATTTAACCTATCGTTTTTCAGAATTAACAAATCCTTTCAATATTTCAGCTTTTTGAAGAAAAAACCTCGAATACCTGACAGGTTTGATGCAACATCTGAGTAGTTACAATCTTTTTAATCTAATTCAAAAAAATATTATTAATATTCAATGACTTAAAATGAATTTACCAAATGATTATGAACCTATTGTTATCCTGATTCCAGCCAAAAATGAGGTGAACACCGTCGCTCAAGTCGTTTCTACAATTAAAGCCCATGTTGCGGCAAAAGTTGTGGTGATTGATGATGCCAGCACTGATAAAACAGCGAGTGTCGCACGGGCGGCGGGTGCAATTGTGTTACCGTTACCCTTTTCACTAGGCGCATGGGGAGCAATACAAACGGGTTTACGTTACGCATTCAAACATGGATTTAACATAGCAATTACGATGGATGCGGATGGACAACATGAAGCAGAATCTATTTCAACCTTACTCGCCCCTTATGTAAAAGGACAATGTGATGTAGTCGTTGGTGCCTATCCACAACGGGGTAGTTTTTTAAGACGAACTGCTTGGTCATTTTTTCGCAAACTATCAGGCATTGTATTGTCTGATTTGACATCGGGATTACGCGCTTATAATCGAACCGCCATCAAATTGCTCGCTTCACCCGCCGCGACATTATTAGATTATCAAGATATGGGGGTACTTATTTTATTGCACAAAGCAGGATTGCGTGTCATCGAAAAGCCCATTTTAATGTATCCTAGAATTAATGGACATTCGCGTATCTTTAGCTCCTGGTGGGCAGTCGTTCGATATATGTTCTACACGGGTATTTTATGTATCGCACGTTTTCAACATGCTAAATCAAAACCCAAAGCTGAAGCATTCGAGAGTCAAGGTTAAAGTTTTTTCTTTAAAAAAACTTTAGCCTCGAATGGACTCCAAAATTCCCCAACGCTCGAATCTTAATTCGCACCATTCACTATTCGAGGTTTCAATTTTTCTTTAAAAAGCTGAAATCTCAAAACCATTTAGGAATGAAAGTTCAATAATACCCGACGAGGTTTTAGTCTTAAAAGAAAACCTCGTCACTAAACCTATTCAAATTTCGGAAATTATTAAATCCTCATTCCTTACCTTTATAAAAAAAATGTCATATCAAGTTACTTCCGCCATTTTAGGATTATTTTTAGCCAGTACGATTTTATGGTTAATTCGTCGTGATTATTTGCATTCCCGCCACGCGCTATGGTGGTTCCTAGTTGCATTGATAGTCATGTTGTTAGGTATTTTTCCGACCATAATTGATAAACTTGCCCTCCAGATGGGTGTCAATTATCCCCCCACATTATTATTCATTTTAGGCATGGGAATGATTTTAGTTAAAGTGATCAGTATTGACTTACATCAATCGTCACAAGAGAAAAAATTACGCCGTTTAGCACAGCGATTAGCGATATTGGAGGGCGAACACTTTGAACAGGATTAAACGGAAATTATTGGAGCTATTCAGGGCAACCATAAATGCGAATTAAGAGTGAAAATAGGAGTTCGAGGTTTTAGTTTTTTGAAAAAAAACTAAAACCTCGAAACCATTCCAGCCTACACCCCCTTGCGGTTGCCCTGAATAGTAACCAAAAAAACTTGGTTTCTGAGCGAAGATATTTCCAAAAAAAATGTGAAATTATCTTGAACAGAATTAAAAGGCTATTAAATACAACGGATTAGAGAATGAAAAGGATTTTTCAGTTTAAAAGTGAAAGGGCATATTCATCTTCTCCAAAACAATCCGTTCCATTCCGAAATCCGTTGTACTTATATTGTCAATCCCTTAATCAATCTAGTTGAGTACAACGGATTAGAGAATGAAACGGATGGTGAAAAAGTGAAAGGGCATATTCATCTTCTCAAAAAAAATCCGTTCCATTCCGAAATCCGTTGTACTTATGATATAATCTTATCAATCCCTTAATCAATCCGGTTCAATAACTTTAAAGGAGAATAATATGCTTAAAAGCCATTGAAACAACTGGTTTTATCAATGCACAACCTCAATTACTACTTAATGAGCAATTGCCAATGACTTCAAATCGTAAGAACTGTTTCAAGCAACTTATTTATAGGAAATCGCTTTATGAACGATGAGAATAATGCGGAAAATTCTACCCTAAAAAAGCAAAAAACCTCATGGCATCGCTTACTGGCAAGACTGCTAGAACTTGTTCTATCTCCGTTTGGTATTGATGTCCAACCAAATGTAAGTGTGATGACGAAACCGCCAGAGGCTGATATTTTGTTACTGAGGCGCAACACGCCTCGGTGGACAGATGTGCAACGCGCCCATTTGCCCGATGGCATCCGGGATAGTAACGCCTCTCATATTTTGATAGAATTTAAGCAAACAGAATCATTCAATGAAAAGGCTCTTACCCAAGCAGTGGGTTATGACTATTTTTATAAACAGGCTAAAAAGCTACCGCATACTGAGGTGCAAACGGTATTATTAAGTGCGAAAAAACCGCGTTCTGACACCTTGACTTATCTTGGTTATCAACCTACAGAATATCCGGGGGTTTATCGTACCCAATATCCGGTTGCCAGAAATGTGTTATTGTTGTCATTGAATGAACTTTCCAATGAACCTCACAATGTTTGGATTAAATGTTTTGCCAGTCAAAAAAAGGTTAAAAAACAAGTTCTTAAACAGATAAAAGAACTGGATTTAGTCTCCATCACCAGTGAATTAAAATGGTTAATCAGTGGTTTAATGGAGCTTTGGTTTGATACCGCCTTAGGAGAACAAAAAATGACGATTGAATTTACGCCCGAAGAAGTGACTGAATTTGGTAAACGATTGGGAGATATTTGGTTAGCGGACTTAACAGTGGATGATCTGTTGGCTCGTTTTGAAACCAAAGAAGTGTTATCCCATTTCAAGCCGATTGATAGGTTAGCTGGTTTAAAACCGATTGATAGGTTAGCTGGTTTAGAGCCGAAAGAGGTGTTATCCCATTTCAAGCCGGTGGATAGGTTAGCTGGTTTAGAGCCAGAGGTTATTGAAAATTACCTCAAACAATTTAAAAATCAACAACATTAATTGGTTTTAAGGAGTCGCACAAAAATAACCTATACAATAAAGAACCTGCCAAATCTGAAGGTTTGGACTCCATCATATTCGATAATTTGTGCTGAAGGACTTAAAATGGAGTCCAAACCTTTAGATTTGGACGTGATTAAATGACCGACGGCCAAATCTGAAGGTTTGGACTCCCTGCCAAATCTGAAGGTTTGGACTCTCTGCCAAATCTGAAGGTTTGGACTCCCTGCCAAATCTGAAGGTTTGGACTCCATCATATTCGATAATTTGTGCTGAAGGACTTAAAATGGAGTCCAAACCTTTAGATTTGGACGTGATTAAATGACCGACGGCCAAAACCGAGTTTTTTCAAAAAACTCGGTTTCTCAAATTGAGTTGAGTACAACAGATTAGAGAATGAAACGGATTTGTGAAAAAATAAAAGGGCATATTCATCTTTTCCAAAACAATCCGTTCCATTCAAAAATCCGCTGTACTCAGTGTATAATCCTGTCAATCCCTAACTTTAAAGGAAAACAAACCATGAACGAATTAGTACAAGAATTACTCTGGTGGGTGTTTTCAAGAGTGATTGCCCCCTTATTGCTTTTCGTTATTTTGGTTCAGTTATGGCAAAACCACCAAGATAAAACACTGCCGTCTGAGAGTACAGAATCGCGTCAAGTCAAGCTTGATGATCGTACTTATTTTACCTTAGAATCTTTACAAGAAGAAGGTGAAAAAGCCCTTAACATTGCCGACTATCCCACTGCTTTGAAGAAATGGAAGCAGGGCTTAAATCTGTCACGTCAAGCCGAGAATAAACAGGGCATTGGTATATTTCTTGGCAACATCGGCAATGTTCATCAAAACTTGGGCTCCTACCCAAAAGCCTTGGAGTATTTTCAGCAGGCTTTGGCAATAGCTAAAGAACTCAGTGACAAACGCGGTGAAGGGGGGAATTTGACTAACATCGGTGTGGTGTACGATAGTTTGGGCTCCTACCCAAAAGCCTTGGAGTATTATCAGCAGGCTTTGGCAATACATAAAGAAATCGGTGACAAACGCGGTGAAGGGAAAGACTTGGGTAACATCGGTGTGGTGTATCGAAACTTGGGCTCCTACCCAAAAGCCTTGGAGTATTATCAGCAGGCTTTGGCAATAGATAAAAAAATCGGTGACAAACGCGGTGAAGGGGTGGATTTGGGTAACATCGGCGTGGTGTACGCTGAATTGGGCTCCTACCCAAAAGCCTTGGAGTATTATCAGCAGGCTTTGGCAATACATCAAGAAATCGGTGACAAACGCGGTGAAGGGGGGGATTTGACTAACATCGGCGTGGTGTATTGGAACTTGGACTCCTACCAAAAAGCCTTGGAGTATTATCAGCAGGCTTTGAAGATAAAGAAAGAAATCGGTGACAAACGCGGTGAAGGGGGGGATTTGAATAACATCGGCGTGGTGTACTATAACTTGGGCTCCTACCCAAAAGCCTTGGAGTATTTTCAGCAGGCTTTGAAGATAAAGAAAGAAATCGGTGACAAAAGCGGTGAAGGGGGAAATTTGACTAACATCGGCGTGGTGTACGCTAAATTGGGCTCCTACCCAAAAGCCTTGGAGTATTATCAGCAGGCTTTGAAGATAAGGAAAGAAATCGGTAACAAACGCGGTGAAGGGACGAATTTGAATAACATCGGCGGGGTGTACAAAAACCTTGGCAAATATCAAAAAGCCAAAAAAGCTTTTCAAGACAGTCTGGCAATTGATATAGCTATAGGCTCAGGAGAAACTTGGCTTTCACAACGCGGTTTAGCCTCCACCGAAGCCAA
>JAGLHR010000054.1 GCA_023143415.1 Thiomargarita sp.
TCGAGGCTAACGTTTTTTTAAAGAAAAAACGTTTCGAGGCTAAAGTTTTTTTTAAAAGAAAAAAACTTTAGCCTCGACTCGACTTTAGTTTTTTGAAGAAAAAAACCTCGAACTCCATTTTTAACGCTTTATAAAATAATTGAAATTCATAATTCATAAATAATTAAAAACAAAATGAAAAATAAATTTGGCAAAGTAGCGGTGCTTATGGGTGGCAACTCCGCAGAACGAGATATTTCACTCCAAACTGGACAAGCCATATTAGCCGCCTTATTGCGTCAAAATGTTGAAGCAATAGGTATAGATACTGCTCATCAATTCATCACAGAATTGACAGAAACACCATTCGAGGTTCAAGTTTTTGATAAAAAACTTGAACCTCGAATTGATCGCGTTTTCATTGCCCTACATGGACGTGGTGGCGAGGATGGTACAGTACAAGGATTGTTAGAACAGTTAGGTATTCCTTATACAGGGAGTGGAGTATTAGGTTCAGCATTAGCAATGGACAAATTCCGTACCAAAGATTTATGGCAAGGAAAAGGATTACCTACACCTATCAGTACCCTGGTTACCCCAAAAAGTGATTTTAATCAAATAGCCAAACAGTTAGTATTACCGATCATGATCAAACCAGCATTAGAAGGCTCCAGTGTTGGTATGACTAAAGTCAACCATGTCGATGAATTAGCTGATGCCGTATCAACAGCCGCTCAATTTAACTGTGAGGTGATGGCTGAACATTATATAAAAGGAGTGGAATATACGGCTGCAATATTGCATAATACAGCTTTACCTTTAATACGATTAGAAACGCCCCGTGATTTTTATGACTTTACGGCAAAATATAGTGAATCTTCAACATCCTATATTTGCCCTGTTGCGTTACCCCACGCACAAGAAAAAGCATTACAAGAACTCGCAATGCAAGCCTTTTTATCAATCGGAGCAAGTGGCTGGGGGCGCGTCGATTTCATAACTGATGAAACAGGGCAACCTTGGTTAATAGAAGTCAACACTGTACCTGGAATGACTGATCATAGTCTTGTGCCAATGGCAGCTAAAGTGGCTGGTATCAACTTTGATGAATTAGTATTGCGTATTTTAGCCACAGCATGAGTAAAAAAATCAGGCTGGAACTGAAGGAAGTGCTATTTTTAGGCTTGTTATTAAGCCTAATAGGGTGTTTTTTGCTTTGGCTCCTTGATCCCCGCACAGGACGAATAACGACAGTGCTTATCAAAGGTAATCTTATCAATACTGATCATCAAACATTGCAAACAATGGTATCTCAAGTTGTTAAAGGCCGTTTTTTGAAATCCGAGACTGAATTTTTTTTGAAAAAAAAACTTCAGCAAAATATGACAAGAATACTTTTGAACTTGCCTTGGATAAAAGACGTACAAATTCATAAACGATGGCCAGACACCCTCATCATACAGATACAAGAGCATACTATTGTGGCATGGTGGATGAAAAAAGCACTTATAAATAACGAAGGTCATTTTATTATGTCTTATTCAGCAGTTCAGAAACTCAACCCATCAGTCGTTCAAAGATTAATGAAATTACCCCGGTTTACAGGATCATTGGACAATTTAAATGAGATTTTAAAACGTTACAACCAGCTTGCGCCACTGGTACAAGCTGCCGGTTTACACATTCAAGAATTTGGTTGCAATGCACGCAAAACATGGTATATACGATTAAATAATAAGATGACACTTAAATTAGGACGTAGAGAAAATAAAGCGCAATTACAACGCTTTTTAAAAGTATATCACCTTGTAATGCCATCATTGAAAAAAATGGGACATAAATTGCTTATGGATCTACGTTATACCAATGGCATTGCCGTGCAAACCCTGTTGGCAAAGTGAGGAAAACATGCAACCTAAAGAAAAAAAATTAATTGTTGGCCTTGATATTGGTACATCCAAAGTAGTTGTCATTGTGGGTGAAGTTTCTGAAAACGTGGAAGAAGTCGAAATCATCGGCATAGGACAACATCCCTCACGGGGCTTAAAAAAAGGCGTGGTTGTTAATATCGAATCGACCACCCATTCAATACAAAGGGCTGTGGAAGAAGCGGAGTTAATGTCTGGTTGTGAAATAAACTCTGTTTATACAGGTATTGCTGGTAGTCATATCCGCAGTATGAATTCACATGGCATTGTAGCGATTCGTGACAAGGAAGTCATACAAGATGACATAGATCGAGTGATTGATGCCGCACGCGCAGTTGCGATACCTGCGGATCAAAAAATTATTCACATTCTACCACAAGAATTTGTCATTGATGATCAAGAAGGTATTCATGAACCCATTGGTATGTATGGTGTCCGCCTTGAGGCTAAAGTACACATGGTGAGCGGTGCCGCCAGTGCGGCACAAAACATTATTAAATGTATTCGTCAATGTGGATTGGAAGTCGATGATATAATCCTAGAACAACTCGCTGCCAGTGCTGCCGTATTAACTGACGCTGAAAAAGATTTAGGCGTTTGCTTAGTCGATATTGGCGGTGGCACTACTGATATTGCCATATTTACCGACGGTGCAATACGCCATACAGCTGTCATTCCAATCGCTGGTGATCAAGTCACTAATGATATTGCAGTCGCTTTGCGTACACCGACACAATATGCTGAAGACATAAAAATAAAATATGCTTGTGCCTTAACACAATTAGCGAATGCTGAGGAAATGATAGAAGTGCCAAGTGTAGGTGCTCGCCCCCCCCGACAATTGGCGAGACAAACCCTAGCTGATGTCGTAGAGCCTCGTTATGAGGAATTATTAGGGCTGGTACAAGCTATATTGCGTCGTAGTGGTTTTGAAGACCTAATTGCCGCGGGTATTGTACTAACAGGCGGAAGTGCAAGAATGGATGGCGTTGTGGAACTCGCTGAAGATGTGTTTTCTATGCCTGTGCGTATAGGTTATCCTAAAGAGAAACTGACGGGATTGGTTGATGTCGTTCGTAACCCGATTCATGCGACTGCTGTTGGATTATTATTATTTGGTTATCAACATCGCAATGAACGAATATCGGAAATCACCCAACAGGGAGGAAATGTAAAAGGTGTATTTAGTCAGGTGAAAAATTGGTTTCAAGGTAATTTTTAAATGGTTTTGAGGCTAAAGTTTTTTCTTTAAAAAAACTTTAACCTCGAAATAATAAAATATATTTCAATACAATTTGAGATTCAAAATTTTTGAAAAAAAAACTTGAACCTCGAAAGGAGATTTTCAAAGTGTTTGAATTAATGGATACCTATAGCCAAAATGCGGTTATTAAAGTCATTGGTGTCGGTGGGGGGGGTGGTAATGCGGTTGAACATATGCTCCAAGGTAATATTGAAGGGGTGGAATTTATCTGTGCCAACACTGATGCACAAGCTCTTAAAAATTCGTCGGCACGAACCATTTTGCAATTGGGAACAGATGTCACAAAAGGTTTAGGAGCGGGTGCCAATCCCGAAGTCGGTCAACAAGCAGCACTAGAAGATCGTGAACGTATCATGGCCGTTCTTGAAGGCACTGATATGGTATTTGTTACCGCAGGAATGGGCGGCGGCACGGGTACGGGGGCGGCGCCTGTTGTGGCGCAAGTGGCCAAAGATCTCAATATATTGACAGTAGCCGTTGTGACTCGTCCGTTCCCATTTGAGGGTAGAAAACGCGCCTTGATTGCCGAAGAAGGTATTAAAGAATTGAGTGAACAAGTAGATTCTTTGATTATTATTCCAAATGAAAAATTACTCAATGTTTTAGGTAGAGATACGAGCTTATTGGATGCCTTCAAAGCCGCTAATGATGTATTATTCAGTGCTGTACAAGGCATTTCTGAATTGATTACGCGCCCCGGCTTGATTAACGTTGACTTTGCTGATGTTTCCACTGTCATGCAGGATAAGGGTTTAGCTATGATGGGAACAGCATATGCTAAGGGAGAAGGTCGTGCGCGTAAAGCCGGTACAGAAGCCATTTCTAGCCCCCTTTTAGAAGATATCAACTTATCAGGCGCACGCGGTATTCTAGTCAACATGACGGCTGGTATGGATTTGAGCATAGGCGAGTTTGAAGAAATGGGTGAGGTTGTTAAAGAGTTTTCATCAGAAAGTGCAACCGTCGTTGTTGGTACAGTGCTTGATCCAGACATGAATGATGAATTACGTATCACTATAATTGCTACTGGTGTTGGTACTGTTAGCAAATCGTCATCACAAGAACAGCCAGCCGCCATGAAAGTGACTTCCAAACAGCCACCTCAAGCAGAAAAAAGCACTAAAGTGGGTGATTATAGAGAGTTTGATAAACCCACCGTAACACGTCTTCAAACAGGTAGTAATGATAATAACCTTGAAGAGCATGATAGTTCCAGCACGCAATCGGGGGATTATCTGGATATTCCCGCGTTTTTACGTCGTCAAGCGGACTAATTTTTTTTATGACTTATAACTAACGTAAGGAGGATATTTTGTGACAAAACAGCCTTTCGAGGCTAAAGTTTTTTAAAGAAAAACTTGTAACTACTCAGGGCAACCACAAGGGATTGCCCCTACGACAACATAATCAAGGCAACCACAAGGGATTGCCCCTACGACATAATCAGGGCAACCACAAGGGATTATAAAAATATTTTCGTCAGTCTTCA
>JAGLHR010000540.1 GCA_023143415.1 Thiomargarita sp.
GCTATCGCTCTACCCACCCTACATAACTATTTAACAGAGTATGGCTGACTCTTCCCAAGGATTTTCTACCTTTATACCCAGTTGCTTAAAATCATTGATATTTCTTGTTAGTACTGGATATCCCGTTTTTTTGGAAATGGCTGCAATAAGCAAGTCTGGCATTTTCTTTTTAATGCCTTGTTTTCTCCATGAAATAATTTGTTCCCAGTGTTCCATGTTAATAGTCAACATTTCAAGGGAAGCAAAATACGCTCTGATATTCTTTTCGTTTTTTGCCTTGATTTCTTCCCATCCTAATACTTCAGCAAAAACGACTGGTGTTAACACTGGGATAATGTTTCTTTGAGCAATCTGGTCCCTAAGCTTTATGATTTCAGAGCGGCCTTCTAACAAATAAATCCAAATGTTTGTATCAAATATAACGTAACGCATTATCTATTCTCTTTCCCGCATCGCATTTTGGAATTTTACCCCATCTGTTGATGATTGAACCACACCAAAGATAGAATTAACGGTTGGTGTTGATTTTGAATTATTAACGGCTTGATGAATGAGCTGTTTTGCAAATTCATTGATGTTCATATTAAGATGATTAGCTTCTATTTCTAGTTGCATTCTGGTTGTTTTGTCAAGACCTTCAATTACTAAGGTTGTCATATCTCATTTTCCTTATAACTATCATTGGGTTATATTATTATTAAGTTTTCAAATGCTTCAGCTTTGGACATTCTGGAGTTCAACGCTTTAGCTTTGGATTTTGCATTCTGGAGTTCAACGCTTTAGCTTTGGATTCTGCATTCTGGAGTTCAACGCTTTAGCTTTGGATTTTGCATTCTGGAGTTCAACGCTTTAGCTTTGGATTTTGCCTCTTTTTCTATTTGAATCAGAATTTTCAGAATTTGAGAATTTTCAAAATTAAAATATTGGAACATATTATGATTAAGTAATTGATTTTACTTGATTTTCAATTAATTTTGAAAAATCTCAAATTCTCAAATTCTGATTCAAACAATATTAAAGGTAAAATTTTCGGTTTGGACTTAATTTCGTTCTTGAATTCAAAAAAACACCCAAAGCGTTGGACCAATGCCATTAAGTTAAGCCAGGGCGAACACGCAGGTTCGCCCCTACAAGCATAGAATACGCGGTTTTTTGTAGGGGCAGACCTGTGTGTCTGCCCTTAACTTAATGGCATTGAAGCGTTGGACGGAAAAAAAATACCAAAAACTTATCTTAAAATCGGCGCAAGCCACCGTTCCGCTTCATCAACTGTCATGCCCTTACGCTTGGCATAGTCTTCCACTTGATCTTTCTCAATTTTACCTGTGCCAAAATACTGTGCTTCTGGATGGGAGAAATACCAGCCAGATACAGAAGCGGCGGGATACATGGCAAAACTTTCTGTCAGGGTGATAGCGGCATTTTTGTCGGGTTGAATCAATGTCCAAAGCGTCGCCTTTTCAGTGTGTTCAGGGCAAGCGGGATATCCGGGAGCGGGGCGAATGCCACGATAGGCTTCTTTAATCAATTCTGCATTGCTCAAGTCTTCATCGGGTGCATATCCCCAAAATTCTTTTCGCACCCGTTTGTGCATCCGTTCAGCAAAGGCTTCTGCGAGACGATCTGCGAGCGATTTTAATAAGATACTGTTGTAATCATCGTGCGCCTTTTCAAAAAGGGCAAGATGTTCTTCGATACCAATACCAGTCGTCACGGCAAATGCACCGATATAGTCAGCCACATTTTTTGGTGCAATGAAATCAGCGAGACACATATTGGGGCGTATTTTCGTTTTAGGCATTTGTTGCCGAATATGATGTAGCACCGTTTTGACTTGGAGGCGAGTGTCGTCGTTATACAGTTCAATATCATCGTCATTAACAGAGTTGGCAGGAAAGAAGCCTATAACTGCGCGGGCTTGTAACCATTTTTCTTGGATGATTTGCGCCAACATAACTTGCGCGTCTTGATAAAGTTGACGCGCTTCGGTGCCGACGACTTTATCATCCAAAATCTTGGGATATTGCCCTGATAAACTCCAAGTCTTAAAAAACGGGCTCCAATCAATATAGTGACTTAATTCTTCGAGGGAATAGTCTTCAAATACTTTGATCCCTAAAAAAGTCGGTTTGGGTGGCGTTTCATTCTCCCAGTTGAGAACGCATTTATTGGCTCGTGCTTGTTGCAATGTGAATTTTTTTGCGCGGTTTTTACTGACTCGTTTCTCACGAATTTGAAGATATTCTTCGCTAATCTGTTTAGCATAATCTGTTTTTAATTTGGGAGAAATGAGCTTTTGTGCGACACCCACCGCGCGAGAGGCATCAAGAACATAAACCGCGGTATGACTATAATTCGGTGCAATTTTAACCGCCGTATGCACTTTGGAAGTCGTCGCTCCGCCAATCATCAACGGTATCTCAAAACCTTGGCGTTCCATTTCTTTCGCGATATGTACCATTTCATCTAATGAAGGGGTAATCAATCCCGATAAACCAATAATATCACAATTCTGTTTGCGGGCTTCTTTTAGAATGGTTTCTGCGGGTACCATGACACCAACATCGATGATTTCAAAGTTATTGCATTGCAAAATCACGCCAACAATGTTTTTGCCGATGTCGTGAACATCGCCTTTGACTGTTGCCAGTAATATTTTGCCCGCGTTACTGATTGAATTACCTTCACCTTTTTCGGCTTCAATGAAGGGCATGAGGTGAGCCACTGCCCTTTTCATCACACGAGCCGATTTCACCACTTGCGGTAGAAACATTTTGCCCGCCCCGAATAAATCTCCCACCGTATTCATGCCATTCATTAAGGAACCTTCTATGACATGTAAAGGGCGTTCCGCTTCTAATCTGGCTTCTTCGGTATCGGCATCAATGTAATCGGTAATGCCTTTCACCAGGGCATATTCAAGGCGTTTTCCCACAGGTTCGTCGCGCCAAGCGGCTTCTTGTTTATTGTCTTGGGTACTGCCACCCGTTTTATATTTGTCAGCAATCTCTAATAGCCGATCTGTCGCATCATCACGGCGGTTTAAAATAACCTCTTCAACACGCTCACGAAGTTCTTCGGGTAAATTTTCATAAATGGCTAATTGCCCGGCATTGACAATCCCCATATCCATACCCGCTTTGATGGCATAATAAAGAAAAACGGAATGAATCGCTTCACGTAGTGGATTATTACCACGAAATGAAAACGAGACGTTGGAAACTCCACCAGAAATCATCGCGTGTGGCAAGATTTTTTTAATTTCACGAGTGCCTTCGATAAAATCAACGGCATAATTATTATGTTCATCAATCCCCGTTGCGACAGCGAAAATATTGGGATCAAAAATAATGTCTTCGGGCGGAAAACCGACTTGTTCAGTCAAAACGTGATAAGAACGGGTACAGATTTCAATTTTACGCGCTTTCGTATCCGCTTGCCCTTGTTTATCAAACGCCATGATAATAACAGCGGCACCATAGCGTTTTATCAATTTAGCCTGTCTCAAAAAATTTTCTTCGCCCTCTTTGAGACTGATAGAGTTGACAATGCCCTTACCTTGAATACATTTAAGCCCGGCTTCTAAAATCTCCCATTTTGAAGAGTCAACCATAATGGGTGCTTTCGCAATATCCGGCTCCGTTGCCACCATATTTAAGAACTTGATCATCACCGCTTTAGAATCTAGGAGCCCTTCATCCATATTCACATCAATAATCTGCGCCCCATTTTCCACCTGCTGACGCGCCACTTCGAGGGCTTCATCAAATTTTTCCTCCTTAATCAATCGCTTAAAACGCGCAGAACCGGTGACATTCGCCCGTTCACCGATATTCACAAATAAGGAGTCTTTGTCAATTGTGCAAGGCTCTAAACCGGAAAGGCGGCAAGCAATAGGAATGTCGGGTAATTGGCGTGGTGGATATTTTTCGACAGCGGCTTTGATAGCACGAATATAATCAGGTGTTGTGCCACAACATCCTCCGATAATATTCAAAAAACCACTTTGCGCCCATTCGGCAATATCAGTTGCCATGTCATCAGGCGTTTCATCGTAGCCACCAAATTCGTTGGGTAAACCCGCATTCGGGTGCGCTGAAACGTAAGTCTCTGAAATTCTTGATAATTCTTCTACATATTGGCGTAATTCCTTCGCACCCAAGGCGCAATTTAAACCAATAGAAAGCGGTTTGGCATGACGTAGCGAATTATAAAACGCTTCAGTCGTTTGCCCTGATAAAGTACGCCCAGAAGCATCAGTAATCGTACCTGAAATCATAATGGGCCATCTAAATTCCCTTTGCGAAAGTGAGTGATTGTCGATTTGCCCTGGTAAAATGGGAGAATTGGGATGATCGTCAAAATACTTTTGTACGGCAAAAATAGCCGCTTTCGCATTCAAGGTATCAAAGATGGTTTCAATCAGGAGCAAATCCGCGCCGCCATCAACCAAACCTTGGGTGGCTTCATAATAGGCTTCCACCAAATCATCAAAGGTAATATTACGACAACTGGAATCGTTCACATCGGGGGAAATGGAACAAGTACGATTAGTTGGTCCTAAAACACCCGCGACGAAACGAGGAGAATCTGGTGTTTTCGCCTCCATTTCATCAGCCGCTTCCCGTGCCAATTTGGCACCAGTGACATTGATTTCATAAACCAACTCTTCCATCTGGTAATCTGCCATAGCCGTTCGTGTCGCACTGAAAGTATTCGTTTCAATGATATCCGCCCCGGCTTCAAGATATTGGGTATGAATCTCTTTGATAATGTGAGGCTGGCTGAGCGATAAGAGATCATTGTTGCCCTTTAAATCGCTGTGCCACGCTTTAAAACGTTCTCCCCGATAATCTGCTTCTTCCAATTTGTACCGCTGAATCATGGTACCCATTGCGCCATCAAGAATGAGAATACGTTGTTTTAAAAGAGATTGGATGGTATTAAAAGCGTTAGCATGAGACATTGGTTTTCCTATATTAATAAAAAGTCATTTGAATAATTATAATTGTGATTATAATTGCTTTGTACTGAACATTTTTTTATAACTCATTGATTTAAATCACTTTACATGGTTAGAATCAGAATTTAAGAATTTAAGAATTAACAGAATTTAAAACCTTTTATGTCAATGAAAACTCACTTATTTTTTAATTCTGAAAATTCTCAAATTCTGAAAATTCTGATTCTAACAATAAAAAATGTCCTGTACAAAATTATAATTGTTATTATATGAACCTATCCCACTATTCGTTTTTGAACTTAGAAATCCGATTTTTTCAAAGGATTTCTTAAACCTCGTTTTTTGGTCAATAACCCAACTATTTTTATTCATTATTCTGCATTTTTGAATAGTGGGATAGGTTCATAGATGTTCAGAAAAATTAATTTTTAAAAACCCCGTTTTTTGAAAGGGGTTTATTCTGGATATTGATCTGAAAAACGAGAGCTGAATATTAATTGAGTTAAAATAATAACATTAAGTTCAAGGTATAATTTTTGTGATTAATAATACCTGTTAAAAAGATGAAAATTGATTGGAAATCATTTTTTGATAGTTTTGACCCTAATAATCTAATATTTTTACAAGAAATTAGAGTCTAATTATGATAATGTTGATAAACGAGGTAAATCATTATGTCGTATGGTAATTATTCAAACTATGAAGAAGTCGCCACCAAATTTCAGATCAAATTGAAAGAGGAAAGTTTTGTAAAAGAAGAACCTATTAATGTCAATCAAAGTCTGTTTACATTTATAGATGAGAATGTCAAATCTAGGCATAGTTATGTTTCAGAAAATTCAATTTGTGAAAATATTATTGCTCCAATACTAACTCTTGTTGCAAAAGAAAATGATATTCCACTCTGGTCACATGTCAGATTTGATGTTTCTGAAAAAGAGGGTTTGATGGGTGTGCCTGATTTTATCATTGCACCTGTTTCAGATATTGGCACGACCTTTGAAAAACCTATCGTTTGTATATCGGAAGCTAAGAAAGAAAATTTTAATGAAGGTTGGGCGCAAATATTATCCGAAATGATTGCGGCACAAATCGTTAATGAAAATCAATCTTTAGATATATACGGTATCGTTTCCACAGGAAAATTTTGGGAATTTGCTAAATTAAATCAAAATATTTTTAGCAAAGAGATTGTTGCCATTTCCGCGACAGAAAATTTACAAAAACTATTCAATTTTCTGAATTGGATAATAAAAACCGCTAAAAAATGAAATAAAAGAGCAAATGATAACATCCGTTTTGAACTGAAGCGTCGATGCCATTAAGTTAAGCCAGGGCGAACACGCAGGATTCGAGTCGAGGCTAAAGTTTTTTCTTTAAAAAAAACTTTAGCCTCGAAACGTTTTTCTTCAAAAAACGTTAGTCTCGAATGCCCCTACCGCCCCTGAATATGTGGAGATTGGTAGGGGCAGATATAGCCTGTCGAAATACAAAACTATTATTTCTATTTTTTGGCTTCAAGATTATTCATTAAGGCGTGTTCTTACATGGAATCCAGCAATTATTTTGTTTTATGATATAAATCATAAAGTGACACTCTATTTTTACTGGAAAATGGCTTGAAAAAAAGCTCAATGAACCTATCCCACTATTCGTTTTTGAGCTTAGAAATCCGATTTTTCCAAAAATCGGATTTCTTAAACCTCATTTTTTGGTCAAAAACCCAACTATTTTTATTCATTATTCTGCATTTTTGAATAGTGGGATAGGTTCATGATGAGTAGTTATAAGAGGTTAAGGTACGCAGTCATTTATAAAAAACAGAAATGAATTTTTAATCCATTTCGACAGGCTAGTACATTGTCAATTTGAATTTGTCTGGTGATACAAAAAGACCTGACAGGTTTCCAAAACCTGTCAGGTCTAACACTACCCGTCAAAATAACCTTGACAATGTACTAGTACACTGTCAATTTGAATTTGTCTGGTGATAAAAAAAGACCTGACAGGTTTCCAAAACCTGTCAGGTCTAAGACTACCCGTCAAAATTAGCTTGACAAGGTACTAGGGCAGACCTGTGTGTCTGCCCTTAACTTAATGGCAGTGAAGCGTAGCAAAAAGAAATGTGTCCCCTATTTTTTTTTGACTTGAGTTCAAATTAATTCTTTTTTGGAAAAGCAAACCATGAGCTGCGCCTAGATCAGGCCATAAAAAAACAGTCTTCGAGGTTCAAGTTTTTTGGAGAAAAACTTGAACCTCGAAACCATTGCACTTTAAAGGGTGTGTGAAAAGTTATTTCCACTATTTTTTGATTTTAGAAATCCGATTTTTCCAAAAAATCGGATTTCTAAATGGTACTGATATTTCCGCTTTCCTGTACTAGGAAAATGGGAATACGTCCTTAGTCAAGACAATTACTTATGGCAAGAAAACGAAAACAATATTATCGTAATTCTGTGGCAAATCCAATTTATCAAACGGCCACTTATTACTTTGAAAATACAGAGCAGGTAATTAATTATCATCTGGGAAAGTCCAAAGTAGGGAGGTACGCTAGATATGACAACCCTTCGTGGCTAGAAGTTGAAGAAAAACTGGCTATTTTAGATAAATGTGAAGAGGCACTGGTTTTTCCTTCTGGAATGAGTGCAATTGCAGCAACACTTTTTACTTTTTTAAGTGTAGGAGAAAATTTCCTATTTACTGGAAAAGGTTATCGAAACATTAGGAATTTTAGTTTTGATATCTTAGGACGATTTGGTATTGAAGTAATCACACTACCTCTTGCAAATAGTGAGAATTTTTATGAGAGATTTACTTCTTTATATAAAAGCAATACCAAAGTAATATTTGTTGAATCTCCTTCAAATCCTCATTTGTTTTTGGTTGATTTACAAAAGATAAAAGAAAGGATTGATGAAACAACTATTCTGATTGTTGATAGCACTTTCTCAACTCCTATCAATTTTCAGCCAAAATTGTTTGGTGCGGATTTGGTTATTCATAGTTGTGGTAAATACATAGGTGGCCATGCCGATATTATGGCTGGAAGTGTTGCTGGTAGTACCCAACTTATTTCTAAAATCAGAAAAACAAGGAATGTTATTGGAAATATTATCGATCCTCATGCCGCTTTTCTATTGAATAGAAGTTTATCAACACTGGAAATAAGGATGAATCATCTCAATGAAAAGGGCCTTCTTTTGGCTAAATTCCTTGAAAGTCATCCGAAAGTAAACCGGGTATTTTATACTGGATTGGATAGTCATTCTCAAAATGATTTGGCTAAAAAATACCTATCCGGACATGGTGGTGTGGTTACCTTTGAAATCAAAGGAAGAAAAGAAGATGTGTCAAACTTTATTGATAATATCAAACTTCCTTATATCAATGGTTCGGACAGTTTTTTATAGCCTGATCTTGGCGCAGCTCATAGTTTGCTTTTCCAAAAAAGAATTAATTTAAACTCAAACAATAAGCTAACTTTAATTTAATTCAAGTCAATAAAATCAAGCCCTTAGAAAATCTTGTTTTGGGCGAGAAAAAACTGTCCGAACCATTGTTATATGGGAACCAACTTTGGGTCGTCATACTCTATGATTGAGCAATTGAGCATTTTCACTTATTTCAATCAAACCGAAGAAGAGAAGAAAGATTTAGGTATAACCGATAACTTAGTGAGATATAGTATTGGATTAGATGATTCTATCGATGCCATTATCAGTGATATTGATATAACATTCTCTTCATTCACTCAATAAAAGCTTTCTTGCTGTAAATTTTCCTGTGATGGACTCCAAGATTTCTCTTGGAAAACGTCCAAACTAAAGTTTGGAGTCCTATTATCACAGAATTATTTACAGCATGGAATTATTTATTTGAACCTCTATACAAAAAACACCCCCCCCCTCTAAATCTCCTAAATCATCTTATACAAATACAGAAGGTTTTTATATGGTATTGTTAGGCATAAATGTATTGGTTAGTTTTTATGTTGGTTCAAAAATATTGGAAAAATACCGTGCGAAGAAAAAAGAAAAAAGTATCCTAACGAATGCTTTTACAGACGATGACGCTGAAAAAAAAGCTTTAGTAGAAACTAAAACCAATATGGATGAACAAGAAATCGATCATTATTTGAAAGTAAGCACTACTTCTATAGGATTAGTTTCACTAAGTCATTTTTATCCACCTTTAACGCTTTTAAGTCTTGGCGTTTTCAGTTATGCCAGTCTCCCAATCTATAAAAATGCGGAAAATTCATTGTTTCGAGAACGACGTATCGACAATTATTTGCTCAACGCTATTGTCAATTTTACCTGTGTAGCTACTGGACAATATTTTGTGGCTGCTTTGGCTGCTTTGGTTTACCATCTTGGCGGGAAAACACTGGCAAAAGCCCAAGGTAAATCTAAGGAAATACTGACACACGTTTTTGAACAGCAGCCCCGTTCAGTATGGGTTTTAGAAGATCATGTTGAAATCAACGTACCGTTGGAAACCGTTCACATTGATGACATTGTTGTTGTGAACACGTCAGGAATTGTGCCGATTGATGGCGTTATCATTGATGGACAAGCCATTATTGATCAACATATTTTGACTGGAGAATCTCAGCCTGTTGAGATGAATAAGGGAGATAGGGTATTCGCTTCAACGATGCTCGTCGCTGGCAAGATTTTTGTTAAGGTTGAACAGGCTGGAGAAGAAACCACCATTTCTAAAATTGCTCAAATGTTGCGTCATACAACTGATTTTAAAAGTAAAGCCCAACTCAAAGGAGAAACATGGGCTGATCAAGCGGCTGTACCTTTATTAGGCGTAAGTATGCTTACCGTTCCTTTTCTAGGTGTTTATGGCGCAGCCTCCATTCTGAATAGTAGTCCCGGCAATCGCATTAGAATCCTAGCACCGCTTGAGACGCTTTATCATCTCAATCAGGCCTCCCATCAAGGTATTCTCATTAAAGATGGACGTGCCCTTGAAGTATTGATGAAAGTAGATACCATACCCTTTGATAAAACCGGGACTTTAACTGAGGAACAACCCAAAGTGGGTAAAATCGTGGTTTGTGACAACTATACAAAAAACGACGTTTTGAAATATGCAGGAGCAGCCGAACGTAGAATGACGCACCCGATAGCTCAAGCTATTTTAAAAAAAGCCCAAGAGTTCAATTTGACATTACCCGACATAGATGACTCCAAATACCAACTTGGTTATGGTATCACAGTCAGCTTTGACGGCAAAATTATCCGGGTGGGGAGTACCCGCTTTATGATAAAGGAAGGGTTTGTGCTACCTGATAAAATAGTAAAAGCGATGAAACATGCACATGACGATGGACATTCTCTCGTGATAGTTGCTATTAATGATGATATTGAGGGTGCCATCGAAATACAGCCTTCTGTGCGTCCAGAAGTTAAAAGTATTATCAATGGGTTACGGAAACATGGTATTCAACATCTGGTTATTGTTTCAGGAGATCATCAACAACCTACCCAAAAACTAGCAGAAGAATTGGGTATGGATGATTTTTTTTATGATGTTCTACCAGAACATAAAGCCAATATTGTTGAACAACTTCAGAAAAAAGGTAAAATAGTTTGTTTTATCGGGGATGGTGTTAATGATACTATTGCCATGAAAAAGGCAAATGTTTCTATTTCGTTAAGAGGTGCGACATCTATTGCGACAGATACTGCACAAGTGATTTTAATGGATGGCACCTTATTTCACCTTTGCACACTCTTTGACATTTCAAAAAGTTTGGATAGTTATTTGCAAAAAATGCTGGCTATTACTTTTTTCCCTGTCGCTCTTATCTTTGGAGGTGCTTTTATGTTACATTTCGGAGTTCTGACATCAATTATTATAAATAATGCCGGTTTGGCTGCTGGAATAGGCTACTTAACGTTACCAAGAAAAATTGAAAACGTCATTACCTAATTCTACTGGTTAAATTACATGGTAAATTATTGATTTTATTATATTTACCAGTTTAACATTTCCTTATAATTCTGTATATATAATTCTGGGGACATAATACTTAATTAACGATATACTAACGACATGGCAAGATTAGCAAGAGTTATTTTACCTACCCGGATACCCTCATTATATTACCCAGCGTGGTAATCGTCGTTGGTCAGTTTTGTGAAGATGATTAAATAAAGGGGTCAGAGTCGTTGATTTTTTAGAGTAGTTGGTATAGGCTTATTCACCGTTTAATTAAATGGAAAAATCGTCTGGCTCAATTACCTAGGTTAAGTTTAGCTGGTATTCCACATATAACTGACGCACCAAAAATATAAATATTTGATTTTATTGAACTTAATTTTTAATTTGATTGAAACGTGAATTTTTAAGTATTTGATTTACTTGGGTGATTTGCGCTAACATAACTTGCGCGTCTTGATAAAGTTGACGCGCTTCGGTGCCGATGACTTTATCATCAAAAATGTTGGGATATCGCCATGATAAACTCCAAGTCTTGAAAAACGGTGTCCAATCAATATAGTGACTTAATTCTTCGAGGGAATAGTCTTCAAATACTTTGATCCCTAAAAAAGTCGGTTTGGGTGGCGTTTCATTTTCCCAGTTGAGAACTATTGGCTCGTGCTTGTTGCAATGTGAATTTTGCGCGGTTTTTACTGACTCGTTTTTCACGAATTTGAAGATATTCTTCGCTAATCTGTTGTGCATAATCTGTTTTTAATTTGGGAGAAATGAGGTGCGACACCGAGAGGCATAAAGAACACGCGGTCTGACTATAATTCGGTGCAATTTTAACCGCCGTATGCACTTTGGAAGTCGTCGCTCCGCCAATCATCAACGGTATCTCAAAACCTTGGCGTTCCATTTCTTTCGCGATATGTACCATTTCATCTAATGAAGGGGTAATCAATCCCGATAAACCAATAATATCACAATTCTGTTTGCGGGCTTCTTTTAGAATGGTTTCTGCTGGCACCATGACACCAACATCGATGATTTCAAAGTTATTGCATTGCAAAATCACGCCAACAATGTTTTTGCCGATGTCGTGAACATCGCCTTTGACAGTTGCCAGTAATATTTTGCCTGCGTTACTGATTGAATTACCTTCACCTTTTTCGGCTTCAATGAAGGGCATGAGATGAGCCACTGCCCTTTTCCTTACACGAGCCGATTTCACCACTTGCGGTAGAAACATTTTGCCCGCCCCGAATAAATCTCCTACCGTATTCATGCCATTCATTAAGGAACCTTCTATGACATGTAAAGGGCGTTCCGCTTCTAATCTGGCTTCCTCGGTATCGGCATCAATGTAATCGGTAATGCCTTTCACCAGGCATATTCAAGGCGTTTTCCCACAGGTTCGTCGCGCCAAGCGGCTTCTTGTTTATTGTCTCCTTTTGGGAAGGTTAAAACCCCCACCTTTAGGTGGCAGCTTTAGCGCACTTTCGCATCTGATAATAATCAAATGAAAGATTATAGACCTGGTTCACATACAGCGTTTTCGATCCATCTACATATTGTTTGGATTACTAATTGATGTTACGCAGGGTGCTTCTAAAATCTCAATTCCACCTAAATTCCACCGATGAAATCGGTGGAATTTTGAAGCACTTTGCTTTGCGTAACATCAGTTACTAAATATCGTAAAAAAGTCTTAAAAGGGGACATAGCCACTTTTGTAAGAGACGTTATACGTCAAGAATGTAACAAATTACCAGTTGATATTTGAAAAGGTCATATTTCTAAAGACCATGTACATATTATGGTATCAATTCCTCCTCAACTAACTATTAGGGATGCCGCAGAAAATAATTTACGCATTTTGTGGCTCAATAACGATATCCCATTTAGGTAATTTCTCTTTTCGTTGAAATCGCATCGCATACTCTTTAAGTTCTTTTTTGGTTAAAGAAATTCCTTTTTTGTAAATCTCTTCAACAAAATGCACAATAGGAAACTGGCCTTTCCATTTCATATTTCTAGCCCATTCCAAGGCTTTATCTATGCTATCTAAAATCGTACCATTCCAATATTGTTCCAAAGCCCCCCAGCAACGTTCAATTGGATTATATTTACTGTGATAGGGTGGATAATAAACCAAATGAATTTTTAAACCCGTTAAATCAGAAAAATCAACAATTCGTTTAACGAATTGGGTGCGATGACTTTTGAGATGAGGACCATTGTCTAAATTAATAACTAATTCTTTTATATGGGAATATTGTTCTTTGTTTTCTTCCCACCAGAGTTCCAAGGCATCAATAATAAAATCGGTTGTTTCAGTCTTTTTACAAAAAACAATGGTTAATAAACCAGAAACAACCGCCAAAATGCCAAATGGAACTAATTGTTCATCATGACCCATATCATGATCGGCCGCTTTTTCTGCTTGGTGACCCCTAGATTTCCCATTTCGAGAAAATTGACCCACTTTGACTTTGGCTTTGGTGTCAATAGAAATTCTCAAAGATTCGGGATTGTCATCTGATTCTTTATTGACTTTGTGGACATTTTCAAAAATGTCATCAACTTCTGGAATTTTTTTATGGGTTTAGTTTTTTCCACCCGTTTTAAAGTATAACCTAAACGGTTTAAAATATCAAAAAAAGTTCTTTCTGCTGGCAATTCTTCATTGCAGTAGCCTTTTTCATCAATTAACGCTTGACGAAGTGTTTTAGCCGTTAGTTTAACATAAGCGAAAGGTCTTTTAAAATCAGGATCAGCTTGACTAAAAGGCTCCACCAGTTCTCGAATGTCCTGTTCAAGTTGAGAAGACTTTTCCTCCGTTTTTTTATTACCACGAGCAGTGTAATTATCGACACAAGTGATACCTGAAGTTAGTTCTTTTAAACCTAATTTAACCGTTTCTCTACCCCAGCCGAAAATTCTTTCAGCTTTATTAGGACTTCCATCTAATAATTCAATAGTGGTTTCTGCCAGAAATTCGCGTCTTTGAGGACCCGTTAATTTGCAGGCGGCATTTTTAACAACAGTGATAATGGATTTCGACAATTCCATAATTATCTCCTTAATCGACTAAAATATTACTTGCTACAAATATTCTTTAAGTATTATACATTAAAATCAATCTACAAAATCAATCTCACGGTTCAGTTATTTTTTCCTTATGAAAAAAAGATAACAATCAATGAGTTATAAATATTATCCCCGTTTGATTACCCTCAAAAAAGGAAGGGAAAACATTTCAATCATTTCAATCATTGTTTTTATAGGGATAAAAATAACAGAACCGTGAGTTCAATAATAAAATATCTCAAATTTCTCGTTATTTCTCGTTATGATCATTTTTGGTTATGGTGCGTAAGTTATTTTCTGCGGCATCCCTAACAGGTAGAAAAAGAACAGAAGAAAAGTTACCTAACCTAAGTGAAGATATAAGGTTGTTAGCTGAACTTCAAACACAAGCTGACCCCTCAATGAAAAGTGGTTCTTTAACTTATACACGTATTACTACAAAAGCCATGCGAAAAGCTTTGATTGAAGAAAAAGGATACACTGATGAAGGGCTTCCTTGTGAAGCGACCATCGGTAATATATTGAATCATCTCGGATATAATTTAAAGAGGGTTTTAAAGGCCAAACCTAAAAAAAAGATTAAAGAGGTTGATCAAATATTTGAGAATGTATGGAAAGTAAACAGAGAGTCTGATGAAAACCCCGAATCATTAAGAATTTCTATTGATGCAAAAGCAAAGTTAAATATAGGTGATTTTTCAAGAGGAGGGAAATCACGAGATATAGAGGCTAAAAAAGCAGAAGATCACGATATGAATCCGGATGAAAAATTAGTTCCTGACGGTATTCTGAATGTTTTAACAGGATTATTAACTTTTTTCTTTGGAAGTTCACTTGAAACAAGTGACTTTATAGCGGATTGCATACTGGTGGAAAGAAAATTTAGCAGAAAATATGGGCATCAAAGAACTTGTCATCAATTTAGACAATGGTCCAAACCGCTCAGGAAGACGAACCCAATTTATAAAAAGAATGACCGAATTTTCAGATAGGTACAAATTGAAGGTTCGCTTGGGTTACTATCCTCCTTATCACAGTAAATACAATCCTATTGAAAGATGCTGGGGAAGACTGGAAGAGCACTGGAATGGAGACATTTTGAATTCGGTGTATAAAGCCATAGAGTGGGCTAAAACAATGACTTGGAAAGGGATAAAACCCATTGTTCATTATTGTCAAAAGATTTATGAAAATGGGATAAAACTTACTGAAAAGGAAATGGAACCCTATGAGAATAGGATTGTTCGATCTCTCTTGTTACCCAAATGGGATATTACTATTGAGCCTTTAATTGGGTAAGTTTATTTTTTAAAGGTTCCTAAAGTGTCTTCGAGGTTCAAGTTTTTTGAAACTTGAACCTCGAATGGATGTGGTGGAAAAACATCATGAGCAGGCAACTTGGGCAACTTAAACTGGGCGATTCCATGGTACTCGTCGCGTTTTTCTTCAAAAAATGAATGGACTCCAAAATTTTCCAAATCGGAATTTATTTCAGTTTGAGTTATACTCATCATAAAAATATCTCATTTCTTAATTCGAGGTTAAAATTGAATGTTTGAAAATCTCACAGAGCGTCTAAGTAAAAGCCTAAAAAATCTGCGTGGGCAAGGACGTTTAACGGAAAATAATATAAAAGAAGCGATGCGCGATGTGCGTATGGCTTTATTAGAAGCTGATGTTGCTTTACCTGTCGTCAAAGAATTTGTTGAACAGGTTCAACAAAGGGCAATTGGTCAAGAAGTCATTGGCAGCCTCACACCGGGGCAAGCACTGATTAAAGTCGTGCGCGACGAATTAACTTCATTAATGGGTGAGCAATGTGATGAACTTAATTTACAAGCGCCTGCACCCATTGTTGTGTTAATGGCAGGATTACAAGGCTCTGGTAAAACGACTACGGTTGCTAAGTTATCCCGTTGGTTAATAGAGCGTAAGAATAAATCGGCGATGGTTGTCAGTTGTGATGTTTATCGCCCTGCCGCTATTAAGCAATTGGAAACATTAGCCACTGAAGTTGGGGCGCAATTTTTTCAGAGCGATATTACACAAAAGCCAATAGACATTGCCACCGCTGCCATCACAGAAGCCCGCAAAACATTTGCAGATGTCGTATTAATTGATACCGCTGGTCGTCTTCATATTGATGACGAAATGATGAGTGAAATCAAAGATTTACATTCGGCAGTGCAACCGACAGAAACCTTATTTGTCGTGGATAGCATGACGGGGCAAGATGCGGCGAATACGGCTAAAGCCTTTAATGATACTTTACCCCTAACGGGGATTATTCTGACCAAAACTGATGGTGATGCACGAGGCGGTGCCGCTTTATCTGTGCGGCATATCACGGGTAAACCGATAAAATTTCTCGGCATCGGCGAAAAAACCGATGCGCTGGAGCCTTTTCATCCAGATCGTATTGCTTCAAGAATTATCGGTCAAGGCGATGTTTTGAGCTTAATTGAGGAAGCAGAACGAACTGTTGATAAAAAAGAAGCGGCCAAATTAGTTAGCAAACTGAAAAAGGGCAAAGGGTTTGATTTTGAGGATTTCCGCAGCCAAATAGTGCAAATGCGAAATATGGGTGGCGTGGCGAGTTTGATGGAAAAAATACCGGGTATCAATGAAATGCCAGAAAAAGCGAAGGGGTTGATAAATGATAAAGAAATCAATCGTATGGAAGCGATTATCAATTCCATGACACCTAAAGAGCGGCATTTTCCAAAACTGATAAAAGGCTCGCGTAAACGCCGTATTGCAAATGGTTCTGGAACAAAGATTCAAGAAGTGAACAATTTGCTCAAACAATTTGGGAATATGCAAAAAATGGTCAAGCAAGCTTCCAAAAAACGGGGAATGGCTAATATTATGCGTGGCAAAAAGGCTCAACAGGTTATGAGACGGCGGCGGTTTTAATTATGTGTCTAAAGCTAAAGCGTTGGTAACTACTCAGCGGTTAGCCTTG
>JAGLHR010000541.1 GCA_023143415.1 Thiomargarita sp.
ACGAAAAACTTGATGATCGAGTAAATCAATTAGGATCACTATATCAGGAGAGTAAAATGAATCAACTTGAACCAGAATTGGAACAAAACCTACGCAATGCGAATTTGTGGTGGCAAAATATTCATAGCCCTCCATCGCCCCCTTTGAAACGTTGGGCTTTTGAACCCATACTTAAACGATTGAAAGGCGGAATGACTCCGATTGTCGCGTTGCGTGGACCCCGCCAAGTCGGTAAAACCACGCTGGCACAACAAATTATTCAACATCTTTTAGATGAAGGCGTATCTGCGACTCATATTTTGCGGGTGCAATTTGAGGATTTGCCCACATTTACCTCACAACAGGAACCCATTTTACGAATTGCTTACTGGTTTGAACAACATATTTTAGGTAAACCTTTTAATACAGTAGCCCATGAAGGAGAAAGCACCTATCTATTTTTTGATGAATTACAAAATATCAATTCTTGGGCACCGCAACTAAAATATTTGGTTGATCTCAATTCCGTGCGGGTGATGATTACTGGTAGTTCCGCATTACAAATTAAAAAAGGGCAAGATAGTTTAGCCGGACGACTGAGTTCGATAGAAATGGGACCATTATTTCTACGAGAGATTGCGGCTTTACGTGATTGGGGTGAGAGTCCCGCTTTTTTACCTTTCAATGGTTTATCCCAATTAAAAAGGCAAAGTTTTTGGCAAGATTTACGGCGGTTTGGGGAGCAACATCATACAATACGGCATAAGGCTTTTGCGGCATTTTCTGAACGGGGAGCCTATCCTATAGCACAGCTTTATGCAGAAACGCCTTGGGAAGAAGTCGCTGAACAGTTAAATGAAACAATTATTCGCCGTGTGATTCAACATGATTTGCCGATGGAAGAAGAAGGCGATGAACGTTTATTAGAAGAAGTTTTTCGCTTGAATTGTCGTTATCTTGGACAAACACCAAAACCAATGCTTTATCTTAATGAAATTCAAAAGATTCTCCATACCCAGATGAGTTGGAAACGGTTATTGAATTACTTGCATTTTTTAGAAGGTACGCTACTATTTTGCTTAATTAAACCACTCGAATTAAGGCTAAAACGTCAACGTGGAACGCCTAAATTATGCTTATGCGATCATGCCTTACGAGCCAGTTGGTTACAAGAAATGATTCCACTCACAGAAACCGAACTTTCTGTTAATCCTCATCTTTCAGTTTTGGCAGGGCATATTGTTGAAAGCGTCGTGGGCTATTTTATCAGTTCAGCTTTAGGGCGAGATGTCGCTTATTTTCCTGAGCGAGGAAATGAACCAGAGGTTGATTTTGTATTAACGATAGGTGAACAACGCATTCCTATAGAAGTAAAATATCGAAAAAACGTTGAATTTGCAGATATACGAGGCTTACTTAATTTTATTGAACGCCCAATTTACCATGCACCGTTTGGCTTACTTATTACTCAAACCGAATCCATTACGATTGATGAGCCACGTATTGTACAAATACCATTATCTAGTTTTTTACTGATGCGGTGAAATGAATGATTTTAATGGTGAATTATGAACCTATCTCACTAATACTTAACCCAGACAATATAACTACATAAGCGAATTAAGAGTTAAAATAGGAGTTCGAGGTAATACCTCGAAAACGCTTCAGCTTTGGGCGGATTAACAAAGCTAAAGCGTTGTACTCCAAATAACAAAGCTAAAGCATTCGAGGTTTGAGTTTTTCTTCAAAAAACTCACATTCGAGGTTCAAGTTTTTTTACCAACTTGAACCTCGAATAGATTATATTCTGAAAATTCTCAAATTCTCAAATTCTGATT
>JAGLHR010000542.1 GCA_023143415.1 Thiomargarita sp.
ACGACATAATCAGGGCAACCACAAGGGATTGCCCCTACATCAGAATATTTTCGTCACTCGATTTATGAATATTGTTGTAGGGGCAATCCTTTATGGTTGCCCTGAGTAGTTACATTTAATTGTTTAATTAAGGAGCAGTAATGGCAAATATTTTTTACGTTGGAATTGATTTGGGTACCAGTCGATCTTCCATTGCAACATCAACTGGTAAGCGCATATCAACTGTCACCTGCATTGGATATCCCAAAGATGTTATCTCCAGAAAAAGAGTGGGTAAAGATTACCTTCTTGGAGAGGAAGCTTTAGAAAATCGGTTATCTCTGGATATGAACTGGCCACTTGCTGATGGGGTTATTCGTGAAGATGAGAAATCTCTTGAAGCAACAAGGCTTATTTTTAAACATATTATTGCACAGGCCATTTCTGAAAAACAGGAATCAGATAAAATTTACGTCGCAATTGGTGTACCTGCCCAAGCAAGCATTAATAATAAGAAAGCGATCATAGAGGCTGCAAAAGGCTTTGTTGATAAACTGCTTATTGTCAGTGAAGCTTTTACTGTTGCCTATTCAATTGATAGGTTCGACGAATGCCTTATTGTAGATATTGGTGCAGGTACGACTGATTTATGTCGGATGCATGGTTCAATTCCTGAAGAAGAAGACCAAATAACGCTTAATATAGCAGGAAATTTTCTTGATAGCGAACTGACGAAAGCCATTCTCGAAAAGTTTCCTGATGTCCAGATTAGCCCGCAGATTATAAAGCGTATCAAGGAAAAATACGGTTACGTTTCTGATGTTTCTGAACCCGTCAAAGTCACCTTAAATAAGCGAGGCATTCCGGCTGAATATGACATTACAGATATTCTCAGGGAATGTTGTTTGAAACTGACCAATCCTATCAGTAAAGCAATACAGGATATGGTAGGTACATTTGATCCTGATTTTCAGGAAAATCTTCGTAATAACATTATTCTTGCCGGTGGCGGTTCTCGACTTAAAGGAATAGACATCGCTGTAGAAAAAAGTCTCCTCGAATATGGTGGGGGAGATGCTGATTGTGTGCATGATGCTGAATACTGCGGAAGTGTGGGCGCGTTAAAGATGTGCATAGAAATGCCGGAAGAATATTGGGAGAAGATATAGTCCATTTATATAGATTGTCAGATAAATCATTTCACAAGGGCAGACACAAGGGCAGACACACAGGTCTGCCCCTACAAGACGTGACATGATTTTTGTCGGTGCATTCGAGGTTTTCTTTTCAAAAAACGAAAACCTCGAAAACAAAATAATTTCTACAACGTTGCTTCAAAACAGGTTTTTAAAACCTGTCAGGTATTCGAGTTTTTTTAAAGAAAAAACTTTCGCCTCGAATGCGGTTCAAATTTCGGAAATTCTTAAAGCCTCATTCCTTATAGCTTATTCAGGGCGTAATGCTATTATTTCACCACGACTATTATAAGCCACCAAAATATCATCTATAACCAGTGGGGGCAACGTAATACTCGTATCACCCATACGGTAGCGAGCAACAAATTGCCCATTATCGCGCCGCATCCAATGTAAATAGCCTTCCATATCGCCAACGACCACATAATCACCAATATTGACGGGAGCCGTTACGTTGCGGGCTTGGAGCTTATCTTGTTTCCACCAATCCGTACCGGAATCACGATTAAGTGCCCAAATATGACTTTTTGTATCGCTTAGATAAAGGTAATCAAAATCCACGCCTAAACCGGCATAAGATGACAATTTTCTCTCCCATAACAATTTCCCTTGAATCAGATCGATAGCAACGGTATGTCCTTGATAACTGGTCACATAAATAATGTCATCAACCAAAATGGGATCAGCATCAATATCAATCATACGTTCCAATTGAGTGCGTCCATGCGGCACGGCTATAGACACCTCCCAAAGTACTTTACCAGTGTGCAGTTCTAATAATGCGATTTTGCCATTGTCAAATCCTGCAATAATCATATCATTTTTGACGATTGGTGAACTGATACCACGCAAACTGAGTAATGGAATACGGATCCGTTCATAGACCCATAAGCGTTTTCCTGTTTGACTATCAAGACCAAATAATTTACCATCAACAGTACGCACAACGATGACATCCTCACTGATACGCGGTTTTGCCAAAACTTCACTGGTCACAGTCACACGCCACTGCTCAATGCCATCTGTTTCAGACAGAGCAATCACATCGCCCTTTTGGCTGCCCACCACCACTAAGCCATCGCCTACGCCGGGGCCTCCCGATAAAGGTACTTTTGTTTCCTGTTTCCAGATTTGCTTGCCATCATTAACATCATACGAATGTACAATGCCGTCCGAGGAGGCAGTAAACAATTGACCATGGTGAAATGCGGGGGCGAGTTTAAGATGGGGTTTGTTACTGCCTGCGTCTGCTCTCCACAACTGTTTTAAAGTCAAAGTCGGAATCAATTTAACTAAAGGGGCAGGCGGTTCTGTGTTATCCTTCTGACTGCCGCAACCGCTTAACCAAATCATAATAGTGAATAATAATATTTGTTTGTACATAGTCAATTGACGCTCGTTTCAACTTTAATTTATAACTTTCGAGGTTTGTTTCCTCGAATTGATTTTCAATGTGAAAAACACTCAAACCAACACTGATACTAAAGAACGTGCATGAAATCATATTGATAACTAGACCTGAACTAGACCTGACAGGTTTCCAAAACCTGTCAGGTCTGATTCAACATGGTGTATTTCATTTTCGAGGTTTGAGTTTTTTGAAAAAAACTCAAACCTCGAAACGTTCCTAATTGGCCTTTCAGGAAGGACTAATATTGCCGCTACTGCCGCTTCAAGCATCAAACGGTGTTATAGAAGCTATCTGATTAGTACTTTTTGGAAGGGCAATTGGTATGAACGGAGCATTACTTGAATGTTAATTGTTAGTTGCAGGCTCTTCAGATGAATCCAAAGGTAACGTTAAAACCGTTTCTTGCATGGTACTTGAATTACCCATGATAGACGCTGGGGTATTCTCAATAGGCACCTCTTTTAAAACCGTTTCTTGCATGGTACTTGAATTACCCATGATAGACGCTGGGCTATTCTCAATAGGCACCTCTTTTAAAACCGTCTCTTGCGTGGTACTTGAATTACCCATGACAGAGTTTTCAATAGGTACCTCTTTTAAAACCGTCTCTTGCGTAGTACTTGAATGACCTATAACTGACAGCGGCATACTAGCCTCAATACGCACTTTTTCGCCTAAATCATCCCGTTTTATCTGTACCCACTTCTGATGTTGGAACGATAAATCCTGACTCTCTAACGCTTCAGTATAAGCAGTGCCAGCAACGTCTAATTGACCCTGTGCCACAGCAATATCACCTCGCAGTTCAGCATAAACACCTTTGAACTTGTCATCCTTCACGCCATCAATCAAAGTTTTGGCTTCCACAAATTTGTCTTCTGATAAGAACAATCGCACTTTACGCAATCGAGCAATATGCGTCAATTCACTTAAACCGCCATTTTGGTCAGTTACCCATTGCAAATGAGCATGGCTGCTATCAATATCTCCCTCATCTAAATCTTGACGTGCTATATTAAGTACTGCAAGCATGGCATAAGGACTATCACTGTAATCAGATAATAACTGACCTGTCAAATCACGCGCATGCTTAATCTGTTTATTTTCCAAAGAAAATAGCACTTGATCATAAATATTGGAAGCCAATTGTCCCTGTTGATCAGTATAAGTTTGCCACCAACGCCAACCACCCAAAAGCGTTAATCCCAGTACGAGACCGGTAACGACTGAGATACCATTTTCCTTCCACCATTTTTTTATCGCTTCAATTTGTTCTTCTTCAGTTTCGTAGGTTGCCACAATATTTCCTTTGTTATTTCGAGGTTCAAATTTTATCTGTTGAAATGAACATCGAATGTCAGTTAATTTACTATTGTTTGCTCCTGTTAAACAGGATAATCTCATTCAATGACAGAATAGCTTGAATATACTCAATTTTAAAATTAAGATTCCCAAAAGGGCTTCATTCAAATCTCGCTTCAAAATCAATGACCAGCCATTATAATTACTAAGGAACATGCATGAAATCATATCGACAACTAGTCTGATTCAACATGGTGGAATTTATTTCATTTTCGAGTCGAGGCTAACGTTTTTTTAAAGAAAAAACGTTAGCCTCGACTTGAGTTTTTTTCAAAAAACTCAAACCTCGAAACGTTCCTAAACATATAAAAGTTCAGAAAAATAGTTGTAATTAAACCTCTGAGGTTTTTAGTTTTAGCGAATTTATTTATCTGAATGTCTATAGCAATTAAAATGTTCGTGATTGAAATTAAATAATTCAAGTCAATATCGTAATTACTCAGTTAGTGCCTAATTAACATAAATTTTAATACTTTTTGGAGTCCATTTCGCCTCGAAATCCGTTGTACTTCATATTGGATAGTATCTGAGAGTAATTACTCATTATCAACATAATCAAACACGGGAGCGATCAGCTATTCTCTTTTAAGGGTAACAATATCAAAGTTAAAATTTTTGTTCAAAAAGAATGCGAAAATTTTGAAAAAACTTTATTCGAGGAATCGACTCGAAACTTGAACCCATTTTTTTAACGGCTAACCACTATCAAGGCATATTTTACAATACTTTACATTTTTTTGAAATGTTAAGTTTTTAAATCAATTAAAGTTATTAATAATGAATTATATTTTATTAATCGATATTCAAGTTTTTACGTGCAAAAACCTGAACATCAATTTAAAAAAAATTGAAAAATGAACATAAAATCACATCCAATAAAACTAATTATTTTTCACCTATTTTTATCTCTTATTGTACTTCTTATACTTTCCTCCTGCACATCACAAGAGGAGAGAATGAGGCGATATAAAGAACAAGCTACCCTTATCGCCTGGGAACAAGAACAGGAACTTGTTAGTCTTGGTAGTGGAACTCGTAAATGGAACGAAGACGAAATAAATGAACTTCTTGAAACTGGCAAAGTCAATGGCTATAAGGGACGTTATATTCAAAGACGAGTTGAAAATAACTTTCATCTTGCAACAAGTCCCGATAATATTGTTTTTTTTAAAAAAGGAGAAATTTATTTATCAAAAAAAGTATTACAAAAAGCATCATTACGCTCATATCTTTTAAACTATGAAACAAATAAATATGCCCTTTTGGGAGGTGTTATACTCTCCATTACCGTAGTAGGGGTCGCGTTTAAAAAACAACATGGAATGATTATATATCCTGCTATAGTTGGTGCTGTTCTAGGCGCAATCCGGTTGGGTGTTGTTTCAAATTGGTCAATTATGGCAACTCTCGGAGGATTGGCAAGTGGACTTATAATGGGTACATTGGCAGGGTTATTTATTTTCTTAGTCATTATTTCGGTTGGCGTAGGCTAACACTGAATAATAATATTCTAAATTGAATTTGAAAGAAGTCACTGATTGATAACTGAAAATGCTTACAGAACTTATTACAACAGCTCAACAAGAAATTCAAAATGCCCCAGATTTAACAGCCCTTGATCAAGTACGTGTCCATTTTTTGGGCAAAAAAGGGGAACTCACAGCGCAACTCAAACAGGTGGGCAATTTACCACCTGAGCAACGTCCACAAGCTGGACAAGCAATTAACGAGGCAAAAAAAACGCTGGCCAAGGCGATTGAAACACGTCGTGCTACCTTACAATTAGCTGAATTAGAGACGCAGCTGGCACAAGAACGTATTGATGTTACTCTACCAGGGCGTGGACAAGCAAAAGGCGGATTGCATCCCGTCACGCAAACCCTACAGCGTATTGAAAAGTTATTTGCACAAGTCGGGTTTAACGTTGAAGAAGGTCCTGAAATTGAAGATAATTATCATAATTTTGAGGCCCTTAATATTCCCGCTCACCACCCTGCACGAGCGATGCACGACACTTTTTACTTTGACGCACAAACGCTTTTGCGAACTCATACCTCACCAGTACAAATTCGTGTGATGAAGGAACGGCAACCGCCCCTAAAAATTATTGCGCCTGGGCGAGTCTATCGTTGCGATTCTGATTTAACACATACGCCCATGTTTCACCAAGTAGAAGGCTTAATGATAGACAAAAATATCAGTTTTGTTGATTTGAAGGGAATTTTGGATGATTTTATCAAACAATTTTTTGAGCGAGATTTGCAAGTACGTTTTCGCCCCTCCTATTTTCCCTTTACTGAACCCTCAGCTGAAGTTGATGTACAATGTGTTACTTGTGGAGGTGATGGCTGTCGAATATGTAAACAAACTGGGTGGTTAGAAGTGCTTGGCTGTGGTATGGTACACCCCAATGTTTTTTCAGCACTAGAAATTGATAATGAACGATATACGGGATTTGCTTTTGGAATGGGTGTTGAACGTCTAGCCATGTTGTATTATGGTGTGAATGATTTACGCTTATTTTTTGAAAATGATTTACGATTTTTACGTCAATTTAACTAATGGAATTTGGAATTTGAAGTTTTTGAAACTCAAGTTTTTGAAACTCAAGTTTTTTTAGCCTCAAATAATATTCGAGGTTTGAGTTTTTTGAAAAAAAACTCAATTCGAGGTTCAAGTTTTTTCGATAAAAAAACTTGAACCTCGAATCGAATCCTAATTAAGAATTAAGAATTAACAATTAAGAATTAACAATTCAATAAATTTCTGGATAAAAATTATGTTCAAAAAGATATTCTTTCTGTTGATTTTTTTGTGGCTATTTGGGTGCAGTTCAACCCCAGAAGTTGTCCGTGATGAAGATATTGAAAAAAATCATTTTGCGGACGAAAATGCCGAAATGATTTTCAAACGAGCCAAAAATTTCTATAAAAAAAGGCAATTTAAAATTGCGGAAGTTGGCTATAAAAAAGCAGCGACTAAGGGAATGGTGCAGGCACAAAACGATTTAGGATTGATGTACTATGAAGGTACAGGCGTAACTCAAGATTTTGCTAAAGCAATAAAGTGGTTTCGCAAAGCGGCTGAACAAAAATTCGCCCCCGCGCAATACAATCTCGCGCAGATGTATCATACAGGCAATAGTGGAACAACAGATTTAGCCCAAGCCAAAGAATGGTATAACAAAGCGGCGATGCAAGATGATGCTAAGGCTTTCTATCAATTGGGAATCATTAGCTACAGTGACAATGGACTCAATCAAGATTTTGCCAAAGCCGAACAATTGTTCCAAAAATCCGCAGCAAAAGGATATCCTAAAGCACTATATCAGTTGGGAAAAATGTACCATAAAGGCGACGCTGTTAATCGGGATATTGAGAAAGCGAAACAATGGTATCGCAAAGCGGCAGCAAAAGGCGATACAGAGGCTCAATATTACTTAGGATTGATGTACTACAAAGGTAAAGATGTTCCTCAAGACTTCAGTCAAGCTGAAAAGTGGTTTCGTCAAGCCGCTAAACTGGATTATGCACCAGCACAAAGTGGACTAGGACAGTTATACTATGAAGGTAAAGGTGTGCCGCAGCATTTTGGCGAAGCCACTTTTTGGTCTCGTAAAGCCGCAGAACAAGGCTTGTCTGATGCACAGAATAATCTTGGCATGATGTATTATAAAGGTAATGGTGTCCCACAAGGTTTGGTTTTAGCTTATCAATGGGTTTCATTAGCTGCCGCACAAGGAAATAAAAAAGCGATTAAGGGACGAGACTTTTTAGTCCGAAAATTATCGGTAGAACAAGTGGCAAAAGGGGAAGGTTTAGTGCAAGAGTGGATTAAAACTCATCCAGATATAAAAATGGACTTGTAAATGAGACATTCGCCAATAACTTTATAAGTTATTGTTTTAACTGATATTTATTTTATATTTTCCTTTTGAACATTGTGTTATAAAAAAATTGAGGTTATAATATAATTAAGACTTACGCACTGAGTACAACGGATTAACGGAATAAACGGATTAAATATAATAACTGATGTTACGCACTATG
>JAGLHR010000543.1 GCA_023143415.1 Thiomargarita sp.
AGGGCGTTATCAAGGCTGATAGCCTCGAAAAATACAAAAATACACTGGTGATGTGCCTTGAAGATTTTGGTGGGCAGTCTCTTAAAATGTGGCTAGACGAGCAGCGCGTTTTTACGCTTGATGAACTGCTCACGCTTGCCATCCGTGTCACCGAGATTTTGGGACAAATTCATGGGCAAAATATTATCCATAAGGATATTAATCCCGCCAATCTGGTTTTCAATCCCAAAACGGGGGTACTGAAAATCATTGATTTTGGGATTTCCACCCAATTCTCAAAGCAACTGATGACGCTGAAAAATCCCGATGTGTTAGAAGGCACATTGGCGTATATGTCTCCTGAACAAACAGGGCGTATGAACCGTGCTTTGGATTATCGTACTGATTTTTATTCCCTTGGCGTGACATTTTACGAATTATTCACTGGAAAGTGGCCCTTTGAATCGAAAGAGGCGATGGAATTGGTGCATGGTCATATTGCTAAACAACCTACGCCACCTAATCAAATTAATCCTGAACTGCCAATGGCTATTTCCAATATCATCATGAAATTATTGGAAAAAACGGCGGAAGCACGTTATCAAAGCGCGTGGGGACTAAAAGCCGATTTAGAAAAGTGCCAAGAAAACCTGTCAGGTCTTCAAGACCTGACAGGTTTGGACTTTGATTTAGAAAAGTGCCAAGAAAACCTGTCAGGTCTTCAAGACCTGACAGGTTTGGACTTTGAACTAGCTCAACACGACATTTCAGATCGTTTTCAAATTCCGCAAAAACTTTATGGGCGCGAATCTGAAATAGATACTTTACTGACTGCCTTTAAACGGGTGGCGGATGGCAAGGCAGAAATCATGTTGGTTGCCGGCTATTCAGGTATTGGTAAATCGGTGTTGGTGAAAGAGATTTATCGCTCGCTTACCGAAAAACAGGGCTATTTCATTTCGGGTAAATTTGACCAATTCCAGCGCAATATTCCCTATAGTGCGATTATCAATGCGTTTAAAGAATTAGTTCAACAATTGCTTACAGAAAGTGAAACCCAATTAGCGCAATGGAAAGAGCGAATTTTAATCACCCTTGGTCCTAATGGACAAGTCATTGTTGATGTTCTTCCGGAAATCGAATTGATTATCGGAAAGCAACCTCCGTTGCCCCAATTAGGACCAACCGAGTCTCAAAACCGCTTTAATCTGGTGTTTCAAAACTTTCTGCGCGTTTTTTGTCAACCCGAATGTCCTTTGGTGATGTTTTTGGATGATTTGCAATGGGTTGATTCAGCAACGCTTAATTTATTAGAATTAGTCATGACTGACAGTGATAACCCTACCCTCCTTTTGATTGGGGCTTATCGGGATAATGAAGTTGATCCGACTCATCTCTTAATGACCACACTTGACCTGCTCCGCAAAAAAAATGTCACGATTAACAAAATTACCTTAAAGCCTTTGGCTTTTGAACAGATTAAGCAATTGATTGCCGACAGTTTACACCAAAACTTAGAAGCCGTTGGCTCGTTGACGGATTTAGTGAAACGTAAAACCGGCGGGAATCCATTTTTTGTCAATCAATTTCTACAGACCTTGTATGAAGAAGATTTGCTGCATTTTAAGTCTCCTGATTCAAACCTGACAGGTTTAAGTGGGTGGTTCTGGGATATTGATCAAATTGAAACTATCAACATCACCGATAATGTCGTGGAGTTGATGATTGGCAAATTGAAGAAATTGCCCGAATCCGCTCAACAGGTTTTACGCTTGGCTGCTTGTGTGGGTAATCGTTTTAATTTGGATACTCTGTCAGTTATTTATGAAAAATCAACAACCGATACCTATCAAGATTTAATGCCGGTTTTGACAGAAGGATTAATTCTGCCTCTATCCGAACTAAAAATGAGCGGTGATCACATTAATCATTCACCATTAATCATTCACCATTTACAATTCCTACATGATCGAGTCCAACAAGCGGCTTATGCTCTAATTGATGATGAACAGAAACAAGCTGTACATCTACAAATAGGTCGGTTGCTATTGAAAAATACCCCTGCCGACATTTTGGAAAAACAAGTTTTTGATATTGTTGGACATTTTAATCACAGTATTGTATTGATTAATAATCAAGCTGAACGACTTAAAGTTGCAGGACTGAATTTGATGGCCGGACAAAAAGCAAAGATGGCAACTGCTTATGGATTTGCGATCAACTATTTAACAACCGGGCGTTCATGCTTAACCGAAAATAGTTGGGAAAGTGAATATGAGTTGACGCTCAATCTCTTTACAGAAGCAATAGAAGTCGCTTACCTCAGTGGTGATTTTGAACAGATGGAGCAGTTGGCTCAAATCGTATTACAACAAGTGCGAACTCTATCTGATGAAGTAAAAGTTTGTCGCATTCAAATACCAGCTTATATCGCCAGAAGTCAACAACGAAAAGCGATTAAAGTCGCCTTAATTTTTCTCAAACGATTAGGAATTAATTTTCCTGAAAAAATCACACAAGATGAGGTTAATTTCGCTCTACAGAAAATGCAAAATGATTTTTCGGGCAAATCAATCCAATCTCTCATTGATTTACCTTTAATGACTATGCCTCAAATGGCATTGGCAATGCGTATCATGGTGGCAATTATTCCCGCTTCTCACCAAGCCTCACCAGATTTGATGATTCTACTTGTATTGAAACAAATTGAATTATCGCTAAAATATGGCAATATTGCAGAATCTAGTGTCTCTTATGTCTCTTATGGATTTATTCTTTCTTGTATCGTTGGAGATATTGAATCTGGATATCAATTTGGGCAACTGGGATCAAAATTGTTAGGAGAAACAAGACTTAGAGCAATGACTGTCCATATATTTAATGGGCTTGTCCGAATATGGAAAGAACCGATCAGAAAAATCTTACCTGCCTTGTCAGAAAATTATCAGATTGGATTAGAAACGGGAAATATTGAATTTTCAGCCTATTCTATATTTTACTATATCAGCTATTCTTATTTTGTTGGTAAAGAGCTTTCCAGTCTAGAACCAGAAATCGCTCACTATACTCAAGCTCTTAAACAAGAAAATGTCCGTAATTGGAATTACTTATTTTGGCAAGTCGTTTTAAACTTAATGGGAAAATCTAATAATCCGTGTCATTTAGTTGGCAAAGTTTATGACGAGAAAATTAATTTACCCATTCATCAAGAAGCCGATGACAGGCAGGCACTTCATCTTTTTTATTTGAACAAATGTATCCTGCATTATTTTTTTCAAAACTATGCACAAGCTGTTGAAAATACAGCAAAAGCAGAAGAATATTTAGATGGTGTTAATGGCATGTTACCAGTGCCTATATTTCATTTTTACGATTCTCTGGCACAGTTGGCATTATATTCTAATTTATCTCAGCAAGAACAAAAACTTGTTTTAACTAAAGTATCTGCTAATCAAGAAAAGATGAAAAATTGGGTACAACATGTGCCCATGAATTTTCAGCACAAATACGATTTAGTGGAAGCTGAAAAGGCACGGGTTTTGGGGCAACTAGAAGCGATAGAGTGGTATGAAAAAGCCATTGCTGGAGCTAAAGAAAATGAATATCTCAATGAAGAAGCATTAGCTTATGAACTGGCCTGTCAGTTTTATTTGGAAAAAGGCATGCCCAAAGTAGCTCAAGTTTACTGGCGAGATTCTCACTATGCTTATCAACAATGGGGAGCTTTGGCTAAAGTTAAAGATTTGGAAACAAGATATCCACAATTTCTGACTCCCAAAACCGCTCATGCAATTTCAATGGATGCGACTATTTCAGCAACAAGAATGGCTTCCAGTTCGACAACTGGCGGTTCAGAATGGCTAGATTTAAACAGTGTGATGAAGGCATCTCAAACCCTGTCTGGAGAAATCGTTTTGAGTCGGCTCCTCGCAAAAATGATGCACCTTGTCATTGAAAATGCCGGGGCGGAAAAGGGTTTATTGCTTTTGCCTAAACAAGATAATTGGTTTATCGAAGCAGAAGGGCAAGTTGATAGTGATGAGATTACTGTCTTGCAATCTTTGGCTATTGAAGCCAGTGAACAGGTTCCTGCCCAAATTATTCGCTATGTTGCTCGTACTCAAGAAAATGTGATTCTGCACGATGCGACACAAGAGGGTCTTTTTACCCAACTTCCGTATATTGTTAAGCAACGCCCAAAATCGGTGTTATGTACGCCGCTCATTAATCAAGGACAGTTGACGGGTATATTGTATTTAGAAAACAATTTGACAACGGGGGCATTTACGCCAAAAAGGTTGGAAGTGTTAAACCTCTTATCCTCGCAAATCGCTATTTCCATAGAAAATGCTCGTCTTTATACTAGCATTACTCGGTTTTTACCCAGTGAATTTTTAAGCCTGTTAGACAAAAAGAATATTATTGATGTACAACTCGGTGATCAAGTCGAAAAAGAAATGAGCATTTTGTTTGCCGACATTCGCGACTTTACTTCTTCATCAGAAAAAATGACACCACAGGAGAACTTTGATTTTATCAATGACTATTTGAGCAAAATGGCACCTATTATTGGTCAACATCATGGCTTTATTGACAAATATATCGGTGATGCCATTATGGCTTTGTTTCCCAGCAGTGCTGATGAGGCGGTGAGTGCTTCAATTGCCATGTTAAAGGAATTGGTTACCTACAACCAAGAACGCAAGAAATCAGGTTTAGAGCCTATTGCGATTGGTATTGGACTGAACACTGGATTATTAATGCTGGGCACGGTTGGCGATGAAAATCGTATGGATGGCACCGTGATTTCTGATGCGGTAAACTTAGCTTCTCGCATTGAAGGCATGACTAAAATGTACGGTGCCGCCTTGCTGATTTCAGAAGAGACTTATATGTATTTAAACAATGTATCTCAATATGCTATTCGCACCATTGACCGCGTAAAAGTGAAAGGTAAGTCAAAACCAATAACGGTTTATGAAGTGTTTGACGCTGATGCACCTCATTTATTTGAGCTGAAAATGAAAACTCGTCATGATTTCGAGATTGGGTTAACCCACTATCGCAAAAAAGTCTTTACCACAGCGATACTGTGTTTTGAGCAAGTGATACATATCCATCCCGATGATAAAGCAGCCCATATTTATCTTAATCGTTGTCAGCATTGGCAAAAAGTCGGTGTACCTGACGATTGGGAAGGTGTTGAGGCATTGCATAGTAAATAAAAGTGACCACAGGCTCCACTTGTGGTCACTCACAAAACGGAAAGTTATTTCATAACCATTTTTTTACCTTTTTTATAACCATTTTAGAAATCCGATTTTTAAAAAAAATCGGATTTCTGCCCTTTTAAAATTATGATAAATATTCCCAATTACCAAATCACCCAACAAATATACGAAAGTGCTAACTCGTTAGTCTATCGTGGTTTGCGAAATGAGGATAACCAAGCAGTTATCCTAAAAGTCTTAAAAGAAGACTATCCAACGCCGGAAGAATTAACACGCTATCGGCAAGAATATGACATCACGCGCCGTTTAGCAGATTTAGAGGGCGTTATCAAGGCTGATAGCCT
>JAGLHR010000544.1 GCA_023143415.1 Thiomargarita sp.
GAAGCACCTTGCGTCACATCAGATACTAAATATTAGGTTGAGGTAATCAAGCCCTTTTCGCTCAAACACCTAAACCTCATCACATTGCACTCGCCCTTTCCGAATTGTGGGATGTTCCTCATCCCTGAATGGGTTCCTTCACGGCGTTTGGGAACCAGAAAAACGAAGTAACGGAGTACGAAACCATCATTACGGGTTGGTTTCACTCATATCGTACCCCATATTTTTCATTTACCAAAACCAAATTAGAGAGAACGATGAAAACTTTCAGAAAGCTGTCTATTACCTTGAATGGGTATGAGCCTGAAGATTTGATCAAAAAGCTTGAGACACAAAATGCTCAATATTGGTCTCATAACATAGAAAAGGATCGTTATATCGAAGATTTAAGCGCGACGGTGTATTGTTTTGCGTATTCTGAAAACATTGACAAACCACCCGCCCGACTTTATCTCATGGAAAAACAAAAAGGCATTTTTTCTGTCACCAATATTTTGCCGACAGAAAAATACGAACTGTCTTACGATGAATATAATTCGTTGTTGCTCTCATTCCATGACGAACTCGTTGTGCCTGCCGTTCAACAGACATCTATACATATAGAAATAACGCCGCCTGAAATTAAATTGGAGGATTTTATTCCAAAAAACGTTGCCAATTCCCTACAAGCTTTTTCGTCAAATAGCAAGAAATCAATAGATATTTATTACCAACCATTTAATCAACAAAGTTGGTTTGAATTTTTGACAACTCTTCATCGGAGCAAAGCGCATCTTTCCACAGAACTACTTGAAAAAGCACTGCTGGAGGATGGATGGTCCGATGAATCTGCTGTGAAATTGGGTATGGAATATGAGTTTGCGCGTGATCTATTGAAATATTATGAGGCTAAAAATGGCTGAAAACCTGCTTTGTGTAGCCAATCGTATCTTGGCTGCACCTGCCCCCGTTTTATGTTTAGATACATGCGCTCTACTAGATATTATCAGAGTACCCTTTCGTTTTCGTGAGAACAAAATCTCTGTTAACGTTATAACAGCAGCCCTTGAGCTGATTTCAAAAGCTTCAAGCAATCCGCCTGATTTATGGATATTGATCTTAGAATTAGTTAAAAAAAAATGGCTAGAAAATGCTAATCCTGTGCATACAGACTTAGAAAAACATCTTAATAATTTACATTATGCTTTGGATCACTTTAGCAAAGCGCTAGATAGAATTGAAACAGATACTCTGTTTTATAAAACTGATTTAAGAAGTTTTGATATTGATAATAAATTTTATAGCTTGTCAGAAAAGTTGCTAAAAACATCTATCATTATGGAAAATGACGATAACTGCAAGATAAAAGCAATGGATAGAGTTTCAATTGATGCCGCACCTGCGGGTAGCAAACATGGCAAAAACGAAGCCAAAGACTGCATGATTATTGAGCATTATTTATGCCTCTGTCAAGAATTAAGAAATAACGCTTTTGCTGAAAAATGTCTATTTGTCAGTTCAAATACTCAAGATTATGGGCATCCCCAACGTTTACGATTACCATTAGATGTGGAGTTTGCAAATATCAATCTGATTTTTACCAAAGACATTGCCATGGCAAACTCAATAATAAAAGGAGATATTAATGCTGAATAAACGTTTTAACTATCCCAATGAAATTGTGCAACGGCTTACCTGGCTTTTTCGAGTTTAGATTTAGAAATCGATTCGATTTTTTTAAGAGGATTTCTACTGATTTAAATTTGACTTCGTTAGTGAAAAAATGTTAGGATGCATTTTTCCTCGTTCCCAAACTCTGTTTGGGAACGCCTTCATCAACGCTCTGCGTTGCATGAATTGAAAAGTGATATGTATGAGCAAGCGTAGGGTGCCTCCCACGCACCTTTTGTGCACGTCTGAATCAGAATTGACAGCCTGGTAGGCTGGACAACGTTATTGCCCACCACAGGCAAAAGCCTAAAACTCGACTATCAAGTTTTTTAAACGATAACTATAACTACAAGGATTATTTATAACTGATGTTACGCGGGGTACTTCCAATTCTAAATTCCACCTCAATTCCACCGATTTCATCGGTGGAACTTGGAAGCACCTTGCGTCACATCAGTTTATAAGAAAGGATAGATAAAAAACGATTAGAAATCAAATAGTTAAAAATGAACCTTTTTAGAAACCGAGTTTTTTCAAAAAACTCGGTTTCTTGTCTCACTATTATCCTTTATTATAAATAATCCTTGTAGTTATAGTGCTTCTAGTTATTGTGTTTTGAATACTGGTTGTTAAAAAACTTGATAGTCGAGTAAAACACTCATTTCCAAAATCAACTTCAAGCCCTAAGTCGTTTAACTTAGGGCTTTTTTTTATGAACTGGGTTTTACCCGTTTATTGCATCAATCTGTTATACTAAATATTAGGTTGAGGTGATTGAGTACTTTTCGCTCAAACACCTAAACCTCATTACACCGCACTCGCCCTTTTCAATAAAATCATTAGGGGTTGAGAATCGGATTTTTTAATTGATACGCCGTTCAAATACAGGAAACAGATATAAAGTGAGATGCTAACCAGACTTTGTTGGTTTGCGTCAATCATCTATTATTAGATGACATCAACTTGTTACCGTTTCAACCGTCGTTATCCAACGTGAATTGGATGAATGAGCATCAGATATACAGGCTCAAATTTGTGCCATTTGTTAACAGAGTAGCGTTTTGAAGAGGATAACTACATGAATTGTATATAAGAGTGACAAGGATTAAAACCTATAACTACAAGGATTGTATATAAGATTCGAGGCTTACCGTTTTTCTTCAAAAAACGGTAAGCCTCGAATGGATTGGATCGAGGTTATACCCTGTTTTAATCCCTTCTTATATACAATCCATGTAGTTAAAGGGTATTTTTCTCGTTCCCACGCCGGCGCGTCACTGCCATTAAGTTTTCGAGGTTTTAGTTTTTTTGAAAAAAAACAAAAACCTCGAATTCAAAAAACTAAAACCTCGAATGGACTTCAAGGCTTCACTTAATGGCATTGAACCTCTGGTTTGGAACGAATTGAAGAATTAACCGGATTAAAAACCATTAATCGCAAAACTCATCATTTTATATGAAAACAGCAAGAATAAAATTAGATACTTTACTCAGATACAATGAACTTATCATATATAAGACTTACGCCGATTTAAGGGCAGAAACAGAACGCACCTATTTAGGTTTTTTATGGTGGATTTTTGAACCCATCCTGTATATGTCTGTTTTTTATGTTTTTTTTGAATTATTATTAAAACAGGGAACCCCAAATTATGTTCCTTTTCTATTAATCGGGCTCACCGCGTGGCAGTGGCTGAAATCTTGTCTCTCTCATGGGGCTGAAACGATTTTAGGAGCGTCTGGCTTGATGCAACATATTCATTTGCCTAAAGTGATATTTCCTATCATTTTAGTGTTGACAGATACGGTGAAGTTTTTCTTTATCTTGGCTTTGTTACTCATTTTTTTATGGGGGTATGGATATAGCGTCGGATTCACTTATTTAGCTTTGCCAGTCGTATTAATCGTGCAGTTGTTATTTACGATGGCATTGGTATTTTTTTTAGCCGCTATTGTCCCTTTTTTACCGGATTTACGTTTTGTTGTGGAAAATATTTTACTCGCCCTGTTTTTCATGTCGGGGGTGATGATAAGAAGTGATATCGTGCCAGAGGCTTATCAACAGTATTATTATTCCAACCCGATTGTCATTATTATTGAGTCTTATCGGGATATTTTAATGCACAATGTTTGGCCAAATGGTTCAGCATTATTTATTATTGGCATTATTTCTCTGGTTGGAATTTGGTTGGGCGCGCGTTTGATTGCCCGTTTTGAATATATCTATCCGAAGATTATGGTATGAAATCTAAACAAGAACCCGTTTTATCCCTACATAATGTGGGGGCATTTTATAAGCGCAAAAGAGGTGTTTTCGGTGAACCCTTTTGGGCGTTCAAAGATATTTCGTTTGATCTCTACCACGGTGAGACTTTGGGTATCATTGGGCGCAATGGTGTCGGTAAAAGTACCTTACTACGCATTATGGCAGGTATTACTAAACCGAATAAAGGGACGTTTGTCAATTATGGCTATCAAGTATCGCTATTATCTTTGCAATTAGGTTTTATCCATTATTTGAGCGGTCGTGAAAATGCGGTACTGAGTGGTATGTTGATGGGGCTGAGAAAAAAAGAAGTCAAAGCCAAAATGGATGCCATTATTGAGTTTTCTGAATTGGGCGATTTTATTGATCAGCCTATTGCCACTTACTCATCGGGCATGGTTGCCCGCTTAGGTTTTTCGGTGGCTTTTCAAGTTGATCCCGACATTCTGCTGATTGATGAAGTATTAGGTGTAGGCGATGCTGAATTTAGCCAAAAATCCGCAAAAGTAATGCAGGATAAAATTCATTCTAATAAAACGATTGTGTTTGTGTCACATAATGCCGTTCTCATTCAACAGTTATGTAATCGTGTGGTATGGATAGAAAAAGGTGTTAGCAAAGCCGAAGGTGATCCAGAAACGGTGTTGAAAGAATATCATCAGTTTTTACATTTGGCGTGAATGTAAGACTTAGGTTGAGTTTTTTTGTCACTTTCCCTTAGCATATTAACATCAAAACCTAAAAAGGGTTGCCCATCCTACATTTTGACTGTTGCGACGCGGGACGCAGAGCGTCCCTAAAGGCGTTCCCAAGCTAGAGTTCTCATCGTTAGTCACAAGCATTTAAGTATTTGATTTAAATGAATTTTTCGTAGGGTGGGTAGAAACGAAGTGGAAACCCACCAATCCACCAAAATGGTGGGTTTCGTTTCACTCTACCCACCCGACTTTTGACGATTTTTGACTGATGTATAACGATGAGAGCTAGAGCTTGGGAACGAGGGGATGAAAAACAATAACTTACTTTTTTTCATTCATCATTTCGAGGTTTGAGTTTTTTTGAAAAAAACTCAAACCTCGAAAACCATTCACCAGGTGAAATCTGTTATTCTGTTAAAAACTCTCTATCGTTCCACTACCTGCCTGTTCCAATGAAATGCCCAAGCGTTTAAACAACTGGTAATCATGCTCAACACCAGGGTTATCCGTCGTCAACAGTTTTTCGCCAAAAAAAACAGAATTAGCCCCAGCAAAAAAACATAATGCTTGTAATTCATCACTCATTTCAGATCGCCCAGCAGATAAACGTATATGAGAAGCTGGCATTAAAATACGTGCTGTTCCAATGCAGCGCACTATATCAAACGGATCAGGTTTTGACGCATTTTCCAAAGGGGTTCCTGCCACCGGAATCAACTGATTCATTGGAACACTATCCGGGTGTTCCGGTAAATTAGCTAATTGGTGCAGAAGGGCAGCCCTATCTGCCATACTTTCACCTAGTCCAATAATACCGCCACAACACACATTTAAATGAGCATTACGCACATTAGCGAGTGTATCAAGACGATCCTGATAAGTATGCGTGCTAACAATTTTCTCATAATAGGCGGCTGAAGTATCCAAATTATGGTTATAATAATCCAACCCCGCCGCCTTTAATTGTTCCGCTTGTTCACTATCAAGCATCCCCAACGTCATACAGGTTTCTAAGCCAAGCGTTTTGACGGCTTTTATGATTTCCAAGATTTTTGGAAAATCTTTCCGTTTTGGGCTTCGCCATGCTGCGCCCATACAAAAGCGTGTTGCGCCCTTCGCTTTAGCCTCCTTCGCCTCGGAAACAACTGCTTCCAATTCCATTAAAGGTTGAGGTTGAAGGGCGGAATTAGAATGTACGCTTTGTGAACAGTAACTACAATCTTCTGAACACGCGCCCGTTTTAATATTCAACAAGCTACTTAATTGCACTTGATTCGTTTTAAAATAAACACGATGAATCTCTTGTGCTGAAAAAATTAAATCAAAAAGTGGACGATTCAGTAATTCAATCACCTCATCAAGAAGCCAATCATGACGTTTTAATAAAGCGTTATTCATCATTTTTTAAATTTAAGAAGTCAATTTCGCAGATAAATACTCGCGATTAAGACGAGCAATATGATCTAATGAAATATTTTTTGGACATTCAAAAGAACAGGCTCCCGTGTTAGTACAGGCACCAAAACCCTCTTTATCCATTTGGGCAACCATTCTTTCAACCCTTAATTGTTTTTCCATCTGCCCTTGTGGTAATAGGGCAAAATGTGACACTTTAGCGGCAACAAAAAGCATGGCAGACGCATTTTTACAAACCGCCACGCAGGCACCGCAACCAATACAATCCGCTGCATCAAAAGCCTCTTTCACCTTTTCATTAGAAATCGGAATGACATTCGCATCAGGTGCGGAACCCGTATTGACAGAAATATAACCGCCTGCTTGAATGATTCTATCAAAAGCTGATCTATCGACGATTAAATCTTTAATCACCGGAAAGGGTTTCGCTCGCCAAGGTTCGATATAAATAGTCTCTCCCTCTTTGAAAGAACGCATATGCAATTGGCAAGCTGTCACACTTTGTTCTGTGCCGTGTGCTCTGCCGTTAATATATAAACTACACATTCCACATATTCCCTCACGACAATCGTGATCAAAAGCCACAGGCTCCTCGCCTTTCTTTAACAACTTTTCGTTTAAAATATCCAGCATTTCAAGGAAAGATAATTCTGGGATAATATCTGTCAGCGTATAATCTTTCAGCTTGCCGGGAGTATTTCTATTTTTTTGTCGCCAAATTTTAAGATGTATTTTCATCTCTCAGAATTTATAAAATTATAACCTCATAAAGTGTTAATGTAGGGTGGGTAGGAACGAAGTGGAAACCCACCGTTCCGTTTTGAAAAATGGTGGGTGGAGCGTTCGCTCTACCCACCTGACATAAAAAAACGACCACCAAATTTTATTTTAATAAGATACGAGTTTTTCGAGGTTTTCGTTTTTTGATCACTACTCAGCGTTAGCCTTGAGATAAATCTCAAGGCTAATAGCTTAAGCAGGCTAAAGCCAGCTAAATTAGTCTGCTTTAGCAGACTTTAGCTTTTAGCCTTGAAATTGATTTCAAGGCTAACTGAGTAGTTACTTTGAATTAAAAAAACTTTAGCTTTGAATGCTTTTAGCCTTGAAATTGATTTCAAGGCGGAGTAGTTACAATCATTCTATCATAATTTTGTTATACTTTATTGATTTTTATATGATTAACAGGGTTTCGTCAAAATTGACTCACTTTTTGATTAATGGTATAATTTCAATTTGGGGAGCGAGTTCAGAAGTTACCCTGACTGTTTTTAATGCTAATAATTAACTTGGAGGGACCAAAATGAACAAAGTCTATAGCTGGCGGTTATTCAATTTGCTACTTATCCTATTTTTTATCATGGTCTCTAATGCTACAGCCACACCCTATATCAAAACGGATTCTTCAGAAGCCGTCAAATCTTTACTGGGTGAGGCAAAAAGCTATCATGAAGCAAGTCAATTTGAACAAGCCGCTGCTTTACTTGAACGTGCTTTACGAATTGTACCACGCGATCCTGTTATCTGGCATAATTTAGCAGGAGTGCGTTTAGCACAAAATGACTGGAAACGTGCTGCCAACCTTGCTCAAAAATCTAATGCCCTGGCTGGCATTCGTAAGAATTATAAAATGCTGCGGATAAGAAATTGGATGGTTATTACGTTGGCTTGTGAAGGAATGGGGAATTTTAATTGTGCCCGTGAAGCACGAAACCGTGCACAAGCAATAGCGCGAACACTTAAAAGATAATATTTGTTTAGGAATGAGGATTTAATAATTTTCGAGGTTTGATTTTCAAAAAACTCAAACCTCGAAACGAAATTTGAACGGTGTATTATTCAACAACATATTGATTTTAAAGATTTTTTAAATTGCCGATTAAGTACTTTAAGTGCAAATTGGTATTAGAACGCATTGAGGCAATACCATGAGTCGAACTCCAGAAATTGGCTTTAGTCAAGCCGTAAAACTAGCCTGGTTAGATTTAACTGCGCAACGTCTCTCAAAAGGAGAGAGCCCTGCTGAAATTCGACGGATATTGCATGAATTTTTAAGCGATAAGCTGGCTGTTAATAGCACTGCTAAAAGTAGTGTTCGACAAAAGGCAGTCAGTATTTTATTAAAGATTTGGGTTAATGTACCGCAACCCGTTGAATCTTTTAGAGATAATGGTTTAATCCTATTGAAGCGGTTGCCAGAAAGTAATCATATTGCTGTACATTGGGGTATGGCAATTGCGATTTATCCCTTTTTTGCTATGTTAGCAGAACATGTTGGACGCTTATTGCGCTTACAAAATCAAGTGACAATGGCACAAATACTAAAGCGGGTACGTGAAAAAATGGGAGATCGGGAGGGGGTTGTGATAGCGGCGCGTAAAGTGATACGTTGCTGGGTTGATTGGGGTATCTTAAAAGATACGAATAAAAAAGGGGTTTATGTGCCGACAGAATGGCAAACGCTTCAAGATGCTGAATTGACTACTTGGCTATTAGAAAGTGTTTTAATTGCGATTAAAGAAGAATCGGCAGTATTAGATACCTTAATTAATTATACCCCTGCATTATTTCCCTTTAAGCTATCGTCAAATTACTTTATTCCTAATGAACGATTAGAAATGTTTAATCAGGGCGTAAGTGAAGCGAGTGTGACGTTTAATCGTCGTCAATAATCGTCAGGTTTTATTCAACATTGAAACGAAACTTTAAAGCCAAACCTGACAGGTTTTTAAAACCTGTCACTTGATCATCAAGTTTTTTCGTTACCTAAATAATAACTACAAGGATTATATATAAG
>JAGLHR010000545.1 GCA_023143415.1 Thiomargarita sp.
GTCAAAATCAAGTTTGGTCGCTGCCATTGACCTGCCAGGTTTTGTTTTAACCTGGCAGGTCTGGTTTTAAAGTCTTTTAAATTATTTGATGCACGTTCCTTATTTTATGAATATTTTTATTTACAAAATCAATTAGTTATGTAGGGTGGGCAAAGTCCTTTTCTTGCCCACCTTCCTCATTAAAAAAGTGGTGTGCACCAAAAAGATGTTGCCCACCCTACATGGCTCAAACCATTTTATCCAATTAGAAATCGAAAGCATAACTCAGTGATGTTTTAATACTGACTACACTTTCTTCAATTGTATTAAGTTGAATATCCCTTCTTTGAACCCTTCCTAACGCATCTTCAAATTCGGTTTTTGCAGATTCAGCACCCATAGTATATTTATAATAATCAGCAGAAAAACTAAACATCAAATTATTGGTAATCGGGCTACTCCAAAGAAGACCTAGCGTAAGGCCACTTGTTGATTCAGGCGTGACTTCCATTTCTGGCGATGTATAATCAGTTTTTAACCAAGCGTAGGCCAAATTGAGTCCAATGACACCTTCACCGATTGGAAAACCATAAGAAATCCCCACAGTAGGACCGTTTGTTTCAAATTGCGTGTCTATAGGACTGTAGTTTATACCCCCTGTGGATGTGGATATATATCGGCTTGTACCACTAATGTTCGTATGACCAACTTTATAACCCGTAGAAAACACGACACGATCATCTAATTTCTTAAACAAATTCATTGCATAACTGAAATTTATCGCGTAATCTTTACGACTTAGATTATCAATATTCTTGTCCCTTAGAAGAGAATCACTTGTTTCAAATTCAATCGCTTTACCCGATGCCGACTGTTGGGCGTAAACATCAACAGAAAAATTTTTGTAACCAAGTGTTATACCTAACCCTGCAAAGGGCATATTATCTTCCCACTTGACATCATCACTATCTTTACCTGTATATTTTTCCTCATAACTGTGCTGATGCATACCAACGACAACCCTTGGTTCAAAAAAGAAGTTGGTGGTGTCGTCTTCTCCCATTATTGTCCCCCTGGATTGTGTCGATTTAAACTCAAACTCAAATTCAGTTGGCTCTTGATTATCCCCTTCCGCCGCACCTACAAATGATACAAATAACAGCGTGAAAAATAAGGAGGGAGTAAGAAAATGAATAAAGAAGTCTTTCACATTTTTCTCCGTTATAAAAAACATTAAGTGGTGATTAAGGAAACCAAGATTCTTTCAAGATAGAACCTTGGTTTCTTTAGTTACTGTTTAACCCCTAAAAAATCAAGGGAATTATAGAAGGATAACTATTCGGCAGAAACAGAAAATCGGCAAGTTTGATTATCTGTTATAAGCTGAGAGAAAGAAGTAGAATATTCTACATAGTCTGCTGTGTCTTTTGTCGGTTCACATTTATCCCACTTCCAAGTTACCGTCGCGTCTGCGCTGTTAGAGATGGTAGTTAAAGTAACCTTGGTGCCTTTATCGAAACTACAGGAACTACTGCTACAATCTTTATCATTAGCCGTTACTGAACCTGAACCTTCTACAGTAATGGACAGTATCACTTGTGTTATGGGTTCGTCAGCTTTTTTAAAAGTAGCTGTACAATCTTTCTTGTTATCCATAGTTAAGGAGAGAGGATTATTTATGTCTTCAGTGGAGAGAAGAATACCATTTATGTCTTCAGTTTCACAAATCCATCCATCAAAGACTGAACCTTCAGTAGGAACGGCGTATAATTCTACCTTTGTAGAAGTTTCGTAGTTTTCTTCACAATCACTACCTTCAGCATTACCAGCATCTTCAACAGGTTTAGGTTTATCGCAAATAATGCCCATCGGATCGCTAAATACCTTTCCCTCTCCTATTCCTGTTACTTTGACAACCAATTTTTTGGAATCAAACAAATTCCCTTTTTTCAAAAGAAACAAAATGGAGTCTCCTCCTATCAAAAAATCCATTCGCACATTTTTGACAATCTTAGGAACAATCTTACCAGTAGCCTCCTCGACAAAACTGTCAAAGTCAACAGAGGAAAGATAAATACCACTTGTTAATTCCAAACAATTTTTTTTCTTATTATCATAACAAGTATCGTCGCCAGGCTCAGGAACAGTAGATATCTGATCAAAACAACGAGAAGGATCTTCACCACAATAATCCTTTATGTCAAAACAAAGTGAAGGATCAGCACCACAATATTTCTTTATGGCGTTTTGGGTAGCATCTGTAACTACTTTAGTGAATCTATCACACAATTCTTCATCTGTACAAGACGTTTCTGTTGCTTTTTCTATTTTTTCAGTTATTGCCGTTTCAACTGCAGTTATTGCTTCCTTAGCAGCATCATCATTTGGCTTGTTAGTAGCAATATCCTTAATACACGTATCCAACTTATTTAGACACTGTATCTTGCCTTCTGTTACGCCCTGTATCTTGCCTTTTGTTACGCCCGTCTCAAAACCATTGTTTTGACAATCAGATGGTGCAGCAATAGGTGGTGTAATAGGATCATTATCATGATCTATAATACAAGGCTGGACGACTTCTTTATCATCTATGTAACCTGCAAGTTCTAACCTACCTTCCTTTTTACCTGCTTCAGTGGCAATCGTTATACCACAATTGTCACCATCTTTACAATTCTCATTCACATATGTAGCAATCTGGCTTTTTGTATCATCACAAGCATTAATCTCTTTTAGACATGCCTTCATGCCTTCACTGTTTGACTGACATATATCACATGTTGCGGTACCTGCATTGTAGCCGTCATTGTACGCCTCAGTCGGACAGTTACACGTCTGCTGGAGTTGACACGTCTGTTGGGCTGGACATACACCAAAACCGGCATTGTAACCATTCTTGTAATCATCAGGCGAACAGTTACACGGCTGTTGGGCTGGACACGCGGCGAGACCGTCATTCTTACCTTCCTCATACCTATCAGGCGTAGTTGGACAACAAGAATCACACGCGGGACCAGAAGAGGGTGTACATGCACCCAAACCGGCATTGAAGCCATCCTGAAAACAGTCTGCAAACGCAGACAAACTAAAAAATATCCAAACAAAACCAAGCACCATGCTTGCCCTTGTTACGAAATGTTTCATAATCTAATACCTCTATTAAGTGATTAAAAAAAAGTCAAAATGACCTCATTCGCATTTTCAGGGTAAAAAACCAATTTTGTGACAGGCAAAACACAAATGAGATACTCCGACATAGATTAAATCTTATGTATCATAAAGTCAACGCTCTAAACTTTCTCATTAATTGACATAATTGAACCTCTTGCAAAACGCCTCAAAAAAACTTGAGTCTCGTTCTCAAGACGATGGATATTATATCTGAATTGATTTAAGAGGTCAAATTTTTTTCAACTTCTTTCAAAACCGCATCATAAGTAGCTGTGCATAAGTCATCGTGTATTTAGAAACCGAGTTTTTTGAAAAAACTCGGTTTCTGAGCGACGAATATTAACGTAAGTACAGTACAGCGGATTTGAGAATATAACGGATTGATCATCAGAGGAAGACTTAGAGCAGTATCTCCGAAATTTTAACCCTGAACCAATCCGTTCCATTCTCTAATCCGTTGTACTTAATATTGGATAGTACCTGAGTCGTGACGAAAAATCGGGTTTAAATATAAATTTCTTCAATAAAAACAAATAGTTATTCATTTTTTATTTCAACGGATGAAAAAGCGAGCTACTTAATAAACAGGTTCCATCTTCTTTAAAAGAAACAACAAATTTTGTCCTCCCATCAAAATATCCATTTGCACATCTTTGACAAAAGGCGTATTCGTATCATCTTCGCTGTAAACAGTGGAAAGATAAAGACCATTCTCTAAAGAAAAGCAGTTTTTAGTCTTATTATCACAATAAGTCTCGTCGATAGGATCATAAGGAACAGTAGTGATCTGATCAAAACAACGAGAAGGATCTTCAGCACAATAATCCTTTATGGCGTTTTGGGTTGCATCTGTGACTTCAAAGAATATTCCACAAGAGGCAGGATCGTTTTGACATTGATTCATGCCTTGCATTCTACCTTTTTCTATGCCCTCACTTTGACCAACATCGTAGCCAACGCTAAAATTATCTTGACAAACAGGGGCAGGAGGACATGTGGACTGACCTGCATCGTAGCCTTCCTGATACCTATCAGGCGTAGTCGGACATGACGCGGCACCTGCATTGTAACCGTCATTGTATCTATCAGACGGACAGGTTGGACAGGTTTGACAGGTTGGACAGGCAGCCAAACCTGCATTGAAGCCCTCCTCAAAAACGCTTGCTGCAAACGCAGACAGACTAAAAAATATCCAAACAAAACCAAACATCGTAGAAATGCTTGCCCTTGTTATGAAGTTTTTCATAATACCTCTATTA
>JAGLHR010000546.1 GCA_023143415.1 Thiomargarita sp.
GGGTTGAAACTAACCCCAACGGGGTTAAATGTAGCCACCGATGAAATCGGTGGAACTTTCCTGAAATAGGGGAGCAACATGAGGTATTGGGCATTTTAAACGGTGAACAAGAATTGAACACCCAACAAATTTGTGCATTGAGTGAACGTTTTCATGTCTCTCATCAGGTTTTCTCATAGAATGCGAATTCAGTTTTTATAAAACTGCTTAAAAATCAAACAGTTAAATGCAATCTATTAAGAAAGACCTGGCAGATTTTTGAAACATGCCCGTTCTAAAACTTGATTTTGAAATCTTGACTTTATATAATAGGCTATCAGCTTTCTTGATATTTTTTTTGATGAGGCAGATGGAGAAAGCAAGTTTTTTAGGGTTTTTAAATACCCGATTATGATTCAGTACATACGAGCTTTTCTCATTGATTGTAACCATCATGACAACAGGAGAATGAAATGACAAATATAAAAAGCGTTGTTAGCGTTTTGGGCGTAATTGTCCCCTTCCAAATCGCATTAGCAAATTCAGACATCGTTGCGTACCCTGAAAACGGACATTCTTATCAACGGATTGATACAGAAAAGACATGGCAGGAGGCCAAAGATTTTTGTGAGGAGCAGGGTGGATATCTAGCGACTATCACTTCCGAAGCGGAAAACAGGTTCGTCTATGAACAAGTGGGTAGGGATGGGCTAGACCTATGGCTTGGTGGTACGGATAGGTATTCTGAAGGGACTTGGGAGTGGATAACGGGAGAAACATGGGATTATGAACGCTGGGAATCAGATGAGCCTAATGATTACGCAGATGGAGAAGATTATTTAATTTTTTCTGGAGGCTACCCGACTGAATGGAATGATACAGGTCTCCCCCGTCTAAACTATAGCTATTCCTTCATATGTGAGTGGAATAATACTGACGGCGTTGACGATCCGATTAGCCTCGCAAGAGAAGAAGGACGGCAGCAATGTATTGATGATCCCGCATCGTGCGGAATAACGATTTATCCGGGGGAATCACAACATGCCGTTTTTAAGCCACAGGCTGGAGAACTTTATATCCCGTTTGTTGATGTACCTGATGCTTTTGGTGGTATTACTGTTTACGAGGTGACGTTGACGCAGCAACCCCCTAACTTGATTTTTGAAGTCAAATTGGACAAAGTAAAACCTGTTAGTAAGTGATCATCTGGTAGTTTGTTCACTGAATTTAAGCCATGGCGAGGTTCGTCCCTCAATTCTGAAAAACCAAGTTTCTTCAAGAAACTGGGGTTCTAAATATTAAAGGCTTTCTGAGAAACCAAGTTTTTTCAAAAAACTTGGTTTCTAAATATTTCACTCTGCCCTATTTTGAGAATAATTAATGTATATCAAAGAAATGGTCATTTCAGAATATAAGATTTTGAATGATCTAAAAATTCAATTGCAACCACCCTCAAATTCTAAAAACATTGTTAATGTGATCGCCGGTATCAATGGCACGGGTAAAACCAGTTTATTAGAAAGTATTGTTAAAGGACTTGCAGGTGCTATCTCTCCTGAAAATATTCATTTTAGATTCGATGAGGAAACCGAGAAAAAACGTCATCAAAATGCTGATTTACAGAAGTTAAGAGAATCTTTTGAGAAGAGGCAAAATATCTCACCAAAGGTTATCTATATTGCCAGTTACCTCATTGATGTGTTTATGCCTGTTACTCAACTTGATACGGAATATCACTTTATCAATCAACTTGAATCTGTAAAGATATTAGGCAATGCAGAATATTATATTCGTGAATATATTCTGGCTCATGAAAGAAATAGCTACGAAGGTGATCCAGTTAAAAGAACTCGTGAAGCCATTGATAATTTTAACCAACATTTTCAAGAAGCGAATCTTTTAACCCAATTATATGATTTAGATGGGAAGCATTTTAATCGCCCTGTTTTTAAACAGAAGGGTAGTGATATGCTCATATCTATTGATTGTCTCAGTGATGGTGAAAGACAACTTTATGGACTCATAGTCGCTTTGATGATTCTGAATCCTTCCAACTCTATCATCTTAATTGATGAACCAGAACTGGCACTACATCCAGCTTGGCAACAAATTATTATGTCTATTTACACCAAAATCGGTCAAAATAATCAGTTTATTGTCGCCACCCATTCTCCCCAAATTATTGCGAGAACACCTATTAACAATTTGATTTTTCTAAGAAAAAATTCAATTTCTCATAAAATAGAAGCGATATATCCTAAACAACATCAGCCCAAAAAATTAAGCAACAGATATTAGAAAGGGAAAGCAATACTTCCCCTCGTTCCTAAGCTAGAGCTCTCATCGTTAGTCACAACTTTTTAAGTATTTGATTTAAATTGTTTTTTCGTAGGGTGGGTAGAAACGAAGTGGAAACCCACCGAACCCCCAAAATGGTGGGTTTCGCTATCGCTCTACCCACCCTACGAAAAAACGATTTTTGACTTGTGTATAACGATGAGA
>JAGLHR010000547.1 GCA_023143415.1 Thiomargarita sp.
AACACTTCCAAATCTAAAGGTTTGGACTCCAAGGAATGACATTGCGCCGGCGCGTGGGAACCAGAAAAAAAACAGGTGTGTTGTGATTGATTATTTGCCGAGTTTTTTTAGTATTCGTTTACGGTTGTCTAAATAGACAGATTCTTGAGGACCAAGCTCAATGGCTTTATCATAGTTTTTCAAGGCTTCTTCATAACGCCTTAAATTTTCTAGTGTAACACCGCGGTTGTTCCAAGCATCAGCATCATCGGGCTGAATCTGCAAGGCTTTGTCATAACTGGCTATCGCCTCTTCATGTTTGCCTAAGTTTTTAAGTGAAATGCCGCGATTGAACCAAGCCAAAACATAATCGGGCTGAATCTCCAAGGCTTTGTCATAACTGGCTATCGCCTCTTCATTTTTGCCTAAGTTTGAAAGTGAATTGCCGCGATTGAACCAAGCCAAAACATAATCGGGCTGAATCTCCAAGGCTTTGTCATAATTGGTTATCGCCTCCTTATAACGCTCCAGTTTATATAAAGACCAACCACGATTGTTCCAGGCTAAAGCATCATCGGGCTGAATCTGCAAGGCTTTGTCATAACTGGCTATCGCTTCTTCATATTTGCCTAAGTTTTTAAGTGAAATGCCGCGATTGTTCCAAGCATCAGCATAATCGGGTTGAATCTCCAAGGCTTTGTCATAACTGGCTATCGCTTCTTCATCTTTACCCAATTCGCCAAGTGAATTGCCGCGATTTATCAAAGCACCAGCAAAATCGGGCTGAATCTCCAAGGCTTTGTCATAACTGGCTATCGCTTCTTCATATTTACCCAATTCGCCAAGTGAATTGCCGCGATTGTAGCAAGCAATAGCATCATCGGGCTGAATCTCCAAGGCTTTGTCATAACTGGCTATCGCTTCTTCATATTTACCCAATTCGCCAAGTGAATTGCCGCGATTGTTCCAAGCATCAGCATCATCGGGCTGAATCTGCAAGACTTTGTCATAACTGGCTATCGCCTCTTCATATTTGCCTAAGTTTTGAAGTGAAATGCCGCGATTGAACCAAGCTAAAGCATAATCGGGCTGAATCTGCAAGGCTTTGTCATAACTGGCTATCGCTTCTTCATCTTTGCCTAAGTTTTGAAGCGAATTGCCGCGATTTCTCCAAGCTAAAGCATAATCGGGCTGAATCTGCAAGGCTTTGTCAAAACTGGCGACCGTCTCTTCATATTTGCCTAAGTTTTTAAGTGAAATGCCGCGATTGTTCCAAGCAGAAGCATAATCGGGCTTAATTTGTAAGGCTTTGTCATAACTGGCTATCGCTTCTTTATCACGAGTTAAACCCCCAAGAGCGTTACCATGACCTAACCAGTCTTCTGCGTTATCTGGTTTAATCTGTAAAGCCCTATTATAATTAGCAATTGCATCTTCATTACGCCCTAATCTGTCCAAAGAATAACCCCTATTTGCCCAAGCTATAATATAATCTGGTTTAATTTTCAGCGCATTATCATAACTTATTAATGCGTCACCGTCATACCCGGCTTTTCTTTGTTTATCAGCTTGATCAAACCAATAACCTGCATCATGCCCTTCAATTGTTGTCGGCAATGGATTAATTTCTTGTAATACTTTTTCCAAAACCGTTATCACGGCTAATGCAGATTCAGGGCGTTCCTCCGGATTTTCTGCCACACAATCACACAACAAATCCCGCAAAGCAGAATGATCTGGTAAATCTCGTTCCCGAAAGGGGTGCGGATTTTTACCTGTCCATAAACGATACATCGTCATACCAAACGCAAAGACATCACTTTTCACACTGGGTTGCCCATAACGATAGGCATAACCCCGTTGCTCTGGCGGGGCATAATCCAACGTACCAAATATCGCTTGCCCAAATACCGTTGCACTTGTTCGATTTTCAGCCCTTTCTGATAAAGCAGTCGTCACACGCGCTAAACCAAAATCAATCACTTTCACGGAAACTTTTTCATCCATTTTCCTTAGCAACAGATTCGCTGGCTTTAAATCTAAATGACAAATGCCTTTTTCATGCGCCTGTTGTAAAGCCTGAGCAATCTGCACCGCCACTGGCAACCCCGTCGTTAAATCAAGGCAACCTGCTTTTTCCAACCACGCTTCACCATCTATCGCCCCCTCAATATATTCGCTGACAAAATAAGGCTTGGTTTGATGAACATTATCGGCATAACCATAATCCAAGATTTCTGGCACATAATCACCCGCAATGTCGTGCATCGTTTTGGGTTCTTGAAAAAGTTGTTCAAGATTGTCGCTGATATTTTCCCAAAAACATTTGACGACAACCCATTGATGCCCTTTTATCTTAAAATTATGGTTTTGACATAAAAACGCACAGCCCATACCACCCGCACCCAACATTTTTTTGATGGGATAATAGCCTTTATCTTTGCTCATGTCATGCAAAGCATAAGCGCGATCTAATTCAATCGCCTTCTGAAAAGACGTTAAAGCTTGGGCGTATAATTGTTCTTTGGTTGCCATGGTGGTGGCAGTAAACGCTTTGCGCCAGCGCACCTGAAATAAATTGAAATACGCTAAGGCTTGATCCTTTTTATGCGTTGCCTTCTCAATCAACTGCACAAATAAACGCTCTGCCTCATCCAAAGCACCGCTGGAAGATAACACGCGCCCCGCCTTATTTGATACCTGCCCATAAAGTGGATTTTGTGGCGATAAGCGTTGTAATTGTGTCAGCAAGGCTTTGAGCAATTGCCGATTTTCGGGGGCGTATTGCACTGTACCATCACGATGGTTGATTTGGGCGGAATGATTTTGCTGTTGTGCGGTTAAAATGTCATCCAACTTACGGTTCATTTCCTCCGCTAAACCATGCGTTTTAACAACCGTTTCTTTCGTCTCAGCGACATCCTCCTTAATTTCATCAAGGCTAGTATAGACATCCATTGCCCAATCCAACACCTCATCCAACTGATCAGCAAAACGATTTTGAAAACAGAGCAATTGTTCATGCTGAACTTGCCACTGTTCTAAATGTTGTACTTGCTGATCGATTTGTTCACTCAGGAAAGGGTGTTTTTCTTGGGTGCTTTTCAAATCATCCAGAGTAGCCTGAATATTTTTAACCTCAATACACAGGCGTTCTTGTTGTAAAGCCGTTTGTGTTGCTTGAACTCGCGCATCATTGCGGAATTGTTCCCGAAAGAAAAATAGGACAGAATCGCCTAATAAGCCGTTAAAGCGTAGAAATGCGGCTAATGTTTCATCAACGGGTTCAATCTTTTCCATTTGCGCTAAGATTAAATCGCTGATGGCGATGGTTTTTCTATCTCCAATGAGGGCAGATAAGTCATTTTCTGTTATCTCTTTGATTTTAAAGAGTTTATCTGTTTTCTTGGCCCATTTTTGGAGGGGTTTTACAAAGCTGAAGCGTTGTACTCCATTGGACTTGACAAAGCTGACGCTTTGTACTCCATTTTGTTCGCTGAAGGGTTTGTAGTAATTTTCTTCGATTTGTTTGGCAAATTCGCGGGTGATTTTGGAATGGCGCACTTTTTTGATGAGGGAATCGGGCGCGTCAAGCCCAATGCTGATCGCGACGAAGCTATAGCTACAAGCGTCTTGATAGGCTTTGGTGATTTCATCGGCAGTGAGTGTAAAATGTTCTTTAATAATGGGCATCGCTTTTTCTAGCACCCGCGCTGTGACTTCTACGAGGGCAGGGCTATCTAATAATGCGCCAAATAATGTTTGAGTTAGGGAGGGTAAGGGCATGATATTTTTTTTAAACGATAAAGTTAAGCCTTAGAATAAAGGTAACATTTTTTATTATAATGTTTTGCTGGTAAAATAAATGGTGAATAAAAATATTTTTTTCTTTCGAGGTTCTTGCAAAATTCTGAACACACGATGTTTAAGAAATCCGATTTTTGAAAAAATCGGATTTCTAAATCTAAACTCGAAAAAGCAAGTTTTGCAAAAGGCTCTTTCAAATACATTTTTTCTCATTCCAACGCTCCAGCGTTGGAACGCATATCGTAACGCTCCAGCGTCACTCCTTATAAAAAAATACTGAGAACAAAACTGACTAAATAACCAATTAGGAGGTTTATAGATGAGTCCTCGTCCAAAAGCTTTTCCCCGCTCCCATCTTTTTACGGTTGAAGATTGGCACAAAATGGGAGAAATGGCTCTGTTTTCGCCAGAGACACGAGTTGAATTAATTGACGGAGAAATTATAGAAATGGGTCCAATAGGTAGCTCACACGCTGGGCATGTTAATCGACTGAACTATTTATTTAATAGACAAATAACAGATTCAGAAATTGTGAGTGTACAAAATCCGGTCATACTGAAAAATTATTCTGAACCACAACCGGATTTGATGATATTGCGTCATGAACCCCATTTTTACAGTGAAAAACATCCTACACCAGAGGATGTGTTGTTACTCATCGAAGTATCCGATAGCACATTGACTTATGATCGTACTATCAAAAAGCCACTATATGCACGTTATGGCATTATCGAATATTGGATAGTGAATTTAAAAAAAGACTGTATTGAAGTTTATTTGAATCCACAAGCACAAGACTATACTTTGATACATATTATGCGTCATGGTAGAGTTATCACACCTTCTAAACTCCCACATATTTCGGTAGCCGTCTCTGACATTATGGTGAATTGTTAATGGTGAATGAAAGTAGGGGCGAACCTGCGTGTTCGCCCTGGCTTAACTTAATGGCATTGAGTTTACGGGTGCGTGCGCCTTGGGTGGCACAAGCAGAGTACTTTGTCCAAGTTTTTAGGAATAGTACGTTAATTTTAAATCAATCAAAATGGTAACTACTCAAAATGGTGAATGATGAATAAAGATATTTTTTTCTACGAAGCGTTTGACAAAGAAGAAGAAGCACTCAAACGTTATTTATCGCCCAATGTGAAAGCGGGTTTTACTTGGAAGACGATTCAAGAAGAGGGAAGCCTGCTTCCCCCAGCTTCCCTTATTAGTATAAGAACACAATCTGTCATTCCTGCTTCCTGGGCAACTCAAATGTCAGGGCTTTTGACACGGAGTACAGGTTATGATCATATTCATCGTGATTTACACCAGACAAATCTGCCCTGTGGCTATTTGCCCTTATATTGCAGCCGCGCTGTTGCAGAGCAAACCATGTTATTATGGATGTCTTTGTTAAGAAAACTGCCACAACAAATCCATCAATTTAATCGTTTTAATCGAGATGGACTCACAGGGCAAGAGTGCCAGCATAAAACCCTATTAATTGTAGGTGTTGGCAATATTGGATATGACACAGTGCAAATTGGCAAAGGGCTGGGCATGAACGTTTTGGGTGTTGATATTGATGAAAAACACGCAGAACTGTCCTATACTTCTATAGAAAAAGGGCTGCCACAAGCTGATATTGTCGTTTGTGCGATGAATTTAACCCCAGATAATGTGGGTTATTTCCACTATTCATTATTAAAACAGGGCAAGCCAGGGCTTATTTTTGTTAATATTGCTCGTGGTGAATTATCTCCGACAGAAGATTTACTCCGCCTGATTGACGAGAAGTTTCTTGGGGGAGTCGCATTAGATGTCTATGATAAAGAAAGTGAACTGGCTATTTTATTGCGTGGAGGTAAAGTCCATGATAAAAGTAGGGAAACCTCAGTCACGCTTGAATTGGCAAAACGTCCCAATGTCATATTGACTCCCCATAACGCTTTTAATACAGAAGAATCTGTTGATAGAAAATCGGCGCATAGTATTCAACAAGTGACCCATTTTTTAAGAAATGGGCAATTTTTGTATTCAGTGCCAAAAGGATAAATGATGAAAAAGAAATTCCTGATTGTTTTTGGCAGTTTATTGAGTCTTATTTTGCTGGTTGTCGTATTTTATGCGTTGGATTGGCACGCTTTTTTTACCGCCCTTAAAACGATTCGTATTCCAGAACTCTTATTAGCAGGGGGAGTGGTTATCATTGTGATTGCCCTGCGCTCACTGCGTTGGAATTTGGTCACTCGTATGCCCTTAACACATTTTAAGCATTTTTGGCAAGCGGCTAATATTGGTTATTTAGGAAATATAATTTACCCCGCAAGGGCAGGTGAAGTACTACGAGTTGTTGCGCTTCATCATTTTGCGTCATTAAAATTTGGGCGTGCATTGTCTAGTGCAGTGATTGATCGAATGCTTGATATGATTGTGGTGGGCATATTTACGCTACTGGTACTTTGGATACATGGTCATAAAATTGATCCCAATGTGGGCAAAGGTGTTATCGGTATTTTTATCCTCGCGACTTTGATATTAACGCTATTAGTTATTTTTGTTGATCGCTTATTTGCTTATGTGCAACAATGGACAACCCAAAAAAAATGGCAAAAGCAATTACAAGAATTACTCCTACATGGCTTAGAAGGGATTCAAGTTTTTCGCCACACTTCTAATATAGTGACTGTATTGCTATTAACGACTTTTATTTTTATGTTGGATTATTTCTGGATGTGGCAAGTCATGCTCGCATTTGGCTGGGATTTGCCCTTTGAAGCCGCTTTAACCGTTGGCGTTTTTTTACTCGTCAGTATTTCTTTACCCTCAGCCCCGGGTTATGTTGGCATTTTTCAAGTCGCTTGTGTGTTGGCTTTGGGGCTATATGGTATTGATCAATCTCTGGCGGTAGCTTATTCGATAGTCTTGCAATTGCTCAGTTTCTCAATTATGGCAGTGCAAGGTACGTTAGTCACGCTTTATTGTGGTTTTAACCTCTCACAAGAACGGCAAGAAGCAACAGGTGATCAAATTTCCTCTCTTAAAAATTAATGAGGTCAAAATTGACAAAAAAAAATGAATATGTTTTCGGCTTTCATGCGATACGACAAATTTTTAAAAACGACATTTCTCGCGTGCTAGAATTATGGGTACAGGAAAAACGCAATGATGCTAAAATACAAACATTATTACAACAAGCTAAACAACAAGCAATTAGCATTCAATCGGTACAGAAAAAAACTTTGGATAAGTTAACTGAAAATGGACACCATCAAGGTGTTGTTATTCGCTGCAAGGCGAATCTTATCAAGACAAAAACGACGCTGGAAGATCTGATTGCTTCATTGAAGACTCCCCCGTTTTTATTGATATTAGATGAAGTGCAAGATCCGCAGAACTTAGGCTCTTGTTTGCGAACGGCTGATGCGGCGGGTATTGATGCGGTGATTGTCCCAAAAAACCAAGCGTGTAAATTGAGCGCAATAGTACATGTCGTCGCATGTGGCGCAGCAGATACAGTACCTTTAGTTCAAGTTACTAATCTTGCCAGTGCATTGCGCTGGTTAAAAGATCAAGGCATTTGGTTAATTGGACTTGATGAAAAAGCGGAAACTTCTCTCTTTGATGCTCAACTCACTGGTCCCATTGCATTGATTTTAGGGGGTGAAGGGGATGGATTACGCCGATTATCGCGAGAAAATTGTGATCTATTGGTACGCATTCCCATGTTAGGTGAAGTAGAAAGCCTTAATGTGTCAGTCGCAGCGGGGGTTTGTTTATATGATGCTGTGCGGCAGCGAGCGTATAAAAGCGGAAATGCCTTGAAATTAATTTCAAATAGGAAATCAGTTTCAAGTAGAAGATAGGATCAATGCCATTAAGTTAAGGGCAG
>JAGLHR010000548.1 GCA_023143415.1 Thiomargarita sp.
CAATTATTTTTGAAGCGAATGAGAGTCTTCCTTAACAATTATTTTGGAATGACGTTAATCATTTGACGTTTTCTGGGACCTTTGATTTCAAACTTGACTTCACCATCAGCTTTGGCATATAACGTATCATCTTTGCCTTTGCCTACATTTAAGCCGGGATGAACTTTTGTTCCCCGTTGACGCACTAAGATATTGCCCGCCAAGACTTGTTGTCCACCATAACGTTTTACGCCAAGACGTTTCGATTGTGAATCGCGTCCATTGCGGGTACTGCCGCCTGCTTTTTTATGTGCCATATCAGTAGGTTACCTCGTTTTTTCTTCAGTGACATTTTGTAATGTTGGCATTTCAACCTGTGGCATTGTTTCAGTCGTTTGACTTTCTGTCTCAGGTGGCGTTGCTTCTACTACCTCAATTTTTTGCGGGATAATGCCGTCTGCCATGATACTTGTGATTTTCACATCCGTAAAATATTGACGATGCCCCATCTGTTTACGGTGGTGTTTGCGGCGTTTAAATTTGATAATCTTGATTTTTTTGCCGCGCCCTTGTTTTTGCACGGTTGCCAATACTTTACCGCCTAAGACTTGTGGTGTTCCAATTTTGATATTATCTCTATCAGCAACCAGCAGCACGTTGTTAAAATTAATTGTTTCACCTTCATCGACTGCTAGTTTTTCTATTCTTAGGGTATCGCCTTGAGCGACTTTGTATTGTTTTCCGCCTGTTTGAATAACAGCGTACATAAATTTTTCACCTATTTTAGTTTCGGAAAGTCGTAAAAATATTATTTTAAAGTATTTGAGAATAAAAAACAAGTTAGCTGAGTACAACGGATTTGAGAATAAAACGGATTAAATATAATAAATTCATAGCGTTAATGTGATATAACGTTTTTTAAAAATCCGTTTTATTCTAAAATCCGTTGTACTCAGTCATGTAGCTTTAGGAGAATGTCGGGTTACGTTTTTTTGCTTTGCAAAAAAAGCTAACCCGACCTACATAGCTACATAGCTAACTAGCTAACTAGCTAACTAAAACGAAAAACTTGAAGAGATTTGATTTGAAAATGAGTATTCAGAACAGTTCTATACATGGTGAATGGTCATCACGTTTGGCCTTTATTCTTGCTGCCACAGGTTCAGCAGTGGGGCTAGGTAATATTTGGAAATTCCCCTATATGACAGGGGAATATGGTGGCGGGGCTTTTGTCATTGTCTATTTGTTATGTGTCGCTTTAATGGGTTTGCCCGTGATGATGGCTGAGGTGATGTTGGGTAAACGGGGGCGTAATAGTCCTATTAATAGTATGCGAATATTGGCTCAAGAGGCGGGATACTCGCAATTATGGCGTATATTGGGCTGGAGCGGTGTTATCGCGGGTTTTTTGATTTTATCCTATTATAGTGTCGTTGCAGGTTGGGCATTGGCTTATATTCCAGAGGTGGCAAAGGGTACGTTTACTGCTGTAAATATGATGCCCCAAAATGAAATTGCTGATTTTGTGGGATCAATATTTAATGGATTAGTTGAAAATCCGATACGCTTATTGGCTTGGCACTCGGCTTTTATCGTTGTGACGATGATAATGGTGGCTGGTGGTGTACAGGGTGGCTTGGAACGGGCGGTGCGTTTTATGATGCCCGCTTTGTTTATTGTATTGCTTATACTGGTTGGCTATGCGATGAGTACGCCCGATTTTATGAAGGGCATCCATTTCATGTTTGATATAGATTTTAAGAGTTTTTTGTATCCGAATTGTACAGAGACGAGTTGCGAATTGAGTGGCGATGGTCTTTTGGCTGCGATGGGACAGGCTTTTTTTAGTTTAAGTTTAGGAATGGGTTCTATTATGGTATATGGTGCATATTTGCCAAAACAGGTTTCAGTTGCACAAACCACAGCGGTTGTGGTGGCGGCTGATACACTTGTCGCCATTCTTGCGGGCTTGATTATTTTCCCTATTGTTTTCAGTAATGGTTTACAACCTAGTGCTGGTGTAGGGCTGGTTTTTAAAACTTTACCTATTGCATTTGGGCAAATGCCTTTTGGCAGTTTGTTTGGTACTTTATTTTTTGTGTTATTAGCCCTTGCCGCATGGAGTTCAGCGATTTCATTGATTGAGCCAGCAGTCGCTTGGTTAGTTGAAACAGGCAAATTTACTCGTTTCAGTGCTTCCGTCTTGAGTGGATTAATGGTTTGGTTAGTCGGCATTTTAAGCGTTTTTTCATTTAATCTTTGGAGCGATGTTAAACCATTGTCCATGTTTTCAGGATTTGAAGAGAAAACGTTGTTTCATCTGATTGATTACTTGACAGCGAATATCATGTTACCTTTAGGCGGCATTTTTATGGCGATTTTTGTGGCTTGGTTGATGAAGAAACAGATCGTTATTGATGAATTAGAAACCACATCTGATAATATAGGTTATCGTATTTGGCATTTTTTGCTACGTTATGTCACACCGATAGGTGTGGGTTTGGTGTTTTTAAATGCAATTGGTGTATTTTCGTGACTCGTATTCATAAAATGGCCTTAGTTCCTTATACTGCCCAGGAGATGTTTGCGTTAGTCAGCAATATTACTGACTATCCCAAATTTTTACCTTGGTGCCAATCAGTCCTATTGCATTCGCAGACAGAATCAGAAGTGGTTGCGACAATTAAGATGGGCAGTGTGGGCTTAAAACAGGCTTTTACAACAACTAATGTGATTAAACCGCATCAGTGGATTAAAATGCGCCTACTAAAAGGGCCTTTTAGTCACTTGCAAGGAGATTGGCATTTTCAGTCTTTGGGTAATGAAGGGTGCAAAATTTCTTTAAATTTGGAGTTTGAGATTTCTAATAGACTACTCAAAATGAGTTTGGGACCCATTTTTACCAAAATTGCGAATACTTTAATTGATGCTTTTGTCAAAAGGGCTGATGAGTTATATGGAAAAGTCTGACATTATTCAGGTTGAAGTCGGTTTTGCAAAACCCGATGAGCAAGTCATTATTCCTTTAAAAGTGCCTGTTGGTACAACGACACAGCAGGCGATTGAAGAATCTGGTATTTTAAAGCAATTTCCGGAAATTGATTTAAGTCAAAATAAGAGGGGCATTTTTGGTAAGCCCTGTGCTTTAAATACGTCGCTACGTGAGGGTGATCGTGTTGAGATTTATCGCCCTTTGATTGCTGATCCAAAAGAAGTTCGTCGTCGGCGAGCGGCTAAGGGCAAACATAAGAATGATTAATGGTGAATTATGAATGAAGATAGGAGTTCGAGGTTTAAGTTTTTCTTCAAAAAACTTAAACCTCGAAAACGCTTCAGCTTTGGGCGGACTAACAAAGCTAAAGCGTTGTACTCCAAAGAACAAAGCTAAAGCGTTGTACTCCATTTAAAAAAAATTGTATCCTATCAAAATTTGGTGGTATCTCTTAATGTAGGGTGGTTTCGAGGCTAAAGTTTTTTTAAAGAAAAAACTTTAGCCTCGAATCCATTCACCATTATCCATTATCTATAAGGATTTTTTTCAATGAAATTAAAAAAGACCAATATATTC
>JAGLHR010000549.1 GCA_023143415.1 Thiomargarita sp.
CCGCCTTTCAGCACGTCGTTTTTCGTCCCTTGCTTTTCGTTGCGCTTTCCGCCTTTCAGCACGTCGTTTTTCGTCCCTTGCTTTTGTTTCCCGTTGTTCAGCACGTCGTTGCGTTTCCCTATTTGTCGCTTTTCTAGCCTTGTTTAAACGTCCTCTCAACCGGCTTAAATGCTTAGATTTTCGATTAACATTTGCTATCTTTGCAATATGCTTTTCTGCTTTACTTAATTGGTTTCTTCGTAAGGCGGATTCTGCCCATATTGCGTAACGCTTTTCTATCTCTCTCTTGCCCTTCAGTGCTTCAGAATTCTTTCGATCTTTTCTCAAGACGGTATTATAGCAATTTAAAGCCGTACCTCCTTTGCCGGAAGTCAGACGGTTCGCTTTAAGATGTCTTTGACATTCTTGTAGTAACAAAGCCATTTTGTTTTGAACCATTGCTTTTTTAGTCTTTGGCTTTTCTTTTTCTATGACAGCCACTTTTTTCTGTTCTGTGACAGCCACTTTTTTCTGTTTTGTGAGAGCGGATTTAGCTTTTTTTAAATACTTTTTTAACCGGCTTAAATGCTTAGACTTTCGATTGACGCTTGCTATCTTCGCAATATGCTTTTCTGCTTTACTTAATTGGTTTCTTCGTAAGGCGGATTCTGCCCATATTGCATAACGCATTTCGATCTTTCTCTTGCCCTTTAATGCTTCAGAATTCGTTCGATCTTTTCTCAATACGGTATTATAGCAATCTAAAGCAGTACCTCCTTTGCCGGAAGTCAGACGATTTGCTTTAAGATGTCTTTGACACTTTCGCAGCAGCTGAGCCATTTTTTTTGAGTCGGCTGCTCTTATTTTTTGAGTTGGCTGCTCTTTTATCGTTTTATGTTCTTTTATCGTTTTATGTTCTTTTATCGTCTCTTTTTTTAGGGAAGAAGGCTTCGATGCTTCACCACTAAACCAAGGTTTTGCAATGGATGGTGAACTTATGACGGATTGTGATCTTTTTACCCCATGCGCTGGCATAATTTGTTCCAATTGTGCCATTGTGACAGAAGAAATATTGACTTCCCCCGTTTTGACGAATGCCAATGTTTCATTAATGTAATAACTGACTAAATTATTTTTAACTTGAGGCATTTCAAGCACTTCTGCTTCTATTGCAGGATCAACTGTCAGTTGACTTAGCCTTTGTTTAATCTTTTCATCATCAGAACCACTGAGATCAGCAATAACATGGTCAAGTTCTTTAGCAAGCGTTAATCTTTGTTGGAAATGATCACGTTTTTCTGAAGCCGGCAATACATTTTGCCACTCTAATAGCCATTTTTCTGTTTCTTCATCGTTTTTTTCTGCCAGGCTTTGTTCAACAGCTTCAGCATACATTACTGGCAAATTAGGATCGGTGGGTAAGCTATGTTCAATACCGATATACTCAATTTTTTTCCGAGCAGCTACCATACAGTGGATTCTATCAACCAATGGTTCCTCTGTTTTATCAAGACATTCTTGGTATTGTCGAGTGAATTCGTTTAACCGATCATTTTTCTTATTCTCAAGAACCTCATATTTCTCAGACAATTCTGTCGAATGAGGATATTTGTTTTTGAGAACATTTAACCATAAAAAGGCTTGCTTGAAATTATCGACTTGAATTTCAGCATCAATTTTTTGGTTATAATAAGTCATCAAGATGTGATAAACATTATCATCTTTTAAAATCTCACCTAAAACGGTTTCATGATAAGTCTCTGAGATAGTGAACAAGGGACGTTCAACATGTTGGAGGTAAAAATGAACAACCGCTTTTTTAACCTGTTCACCCTCAAGAATTTTGAGGGCAGTTTCAGTGTCTGAACGTTCAAGGGTTTCAATCGCTGTTCCATCGCCTTGCAAGAGGTTCGCTTGGATTTTTTGATGATCTTGCCATTGACTATACTCTTCCACGGCAAAGATAATGCCCATTGTCATAGCCGACAAGACTAATACAAAAAGACCCATAAAAATCCATGAGAATTTTTGTGTCGGTTTCGTACTTTCCTCTTTTTCCATATCTTCAAAGTGTGAATTAGACATTTTGGCTCCTTTTTTTATGCCATAAGAATTTTTCAGTATATTGTCCTGCATTTTTCTTAAGGTGTATGAGATAGTGCTTCAAAGTATTTTTGTTATTGGCAATAGGCTTTTGACAAATTACTTTAAGATGGGCATTATAAGCTATTCGTTTGTGCGGACTCTTCAGTATATTATAAACTTTATTAATTTCTTTAAATCGCTCACTCGCATTAGGTTCTTTGCTCACTTCGGGATGAAATTGACGAACAAGTCGGCGATAAGCGACTGTAATCTCTTCTTCGCTCGCATTCCATTTAACACCCATAATTTTATAGTAATCTTTATGTTTCATCGTTTTATTTTATAAGTTGTAATTATCCTTACCAATGGGTGTAAATTTAAAATACGAATTAATAATTAATAATTAATAAAAACTTAACTTTGTACAGGACATTTTTTTGAATCAGAATTTTTAGAATTTTTTAATTTTCAGAATTAAAAATCAAGTGAGTTTTCATTAACTTATGAGATTTTAAATTCTGTTTATTCTTAAATTCTGTTCATTTTGATTCTAACAAAAGAAAACTTCATTAAAATTATTTCTTCAGATTTCTAGTTTATAAGTAACAAGACAATGTCTCATTATAAGTAACAAGACAATGTCTCATTATTAGTCATTTATAACTAAAATATTTTCATAAAAAGTTGGAGATAGTCACAAAATAACATTTGATGTTTTAGTTTTTTTTCAAAAAACTAAAACATCGAATTTGCTATTTTATTATTTTTATTATTTTATAGCAACAGTTGATAGAAGTATCATATAACATTTTTGCTAAAGTAAAATTAACAAGTTACAAAATCTTTAGTACAACGGATTTAGGAAATTAGCGATTTCGAGGTTCAATACATTTATGGATAGTAACTACTCAGCCTTGAAATCAATTTCAAGGCTGAAAGCATTCGAGGTTTTAGTTTTTTCTTTAAAAAAACTTTAGCCTCGAATAGTCTGTTAAAATAGACTAATTCTAATTAGAAAGTTTAGCTGAGTCTGTTTTGTCTTTTCGCCTTGAAATCAATTTCAAGGCGAACGGCTGAGTAGTTACGTCGAGGCGAAAGTTTTTTTGTACTCAGGGCAACCATAAAGGATTGCCCCTACAATATTCTTATGTCGTAGGGGCAATCCCTTGTGGTTGCCCT
>JAGLHR010000055.1 GCA_023143415.1 Thiomargarita sp.
CATGATCAAACTCTTCAGTTTAAATTCAGCTGCAACTGAACGTTGCAAAATTTGCACGACGCAATTATCAACACTCAAAATAAATGAGGATTTTTGCATCGAATTTTTTGATTGGATTTCAATCTATCGACGCAAGTACCCACACAAATTACTTGATTTTATTTTTAAAGAGCAAAAAATCAGTTCAATCTTAAAACACAAAACTATCAATTTCATCTCAATCAATTATTAAGATAATTGATTATTTCTTAATAAGAAATTAAGAATATTATGAATACATAATGTTATGTTAATATTCGCTACATCAACTCATGTTGATAAGTTGCTACATCAACGTTAACCATTATATATCATATATTTAAATTGTCAAGTCTTTTTTTAATTTATTTTTAATAAAAAATAGTTTGGACATTTTTTATTGTCCTAAAACTTGGCGCACTTCATTATTTGCTTTCAAAAACAGCAATTAATTTAGGAATCAAATTTTGATAAATTTGAGGTTTTAGTTTTTTGAAAAACTACTTACTAAAACTTCAAAACGAAACTTTTAAGCAAACATGACTTAATTTAGTTTCGGATATTATTAATATATTTGTTCTTTCAAACAACAATTCCCAAATAATAAAATACCCATTTCAATTCAATAAAATTTAAAATCGAAATTAAATATAGTATTTTGTTACTATATTAATAGTAATGGAATTGCCTAACTTAAAACCATTAAAAAATATTGAACGAAAAAATTTCACAACTTGTTCATCCAAAATAACTAATTCAAACCAATTAGACATCAAATTAGATATCAAAAAAATGTTGAATAACAATTTTATTAAATAGTTTCTTCCGTTTTCTGTATAAGCATTCTTTTAACTTTAAAAACTAAGTCATATCCAGAAAACTTCTCAAGAATAACATAGATTGAAATTTTGTCAAGCATTAATTTTAATAATTATAGGCAACAAGTTAAAAAAATATTGTTTTTATATATAAATCATATATTTATAATATTTAATGACTTAAATTAAATTTGTGAAAATTGTCAAAATGACTAAATATCTGCACATAAATACTTGAACAAAATGGTTTCTAGAAACTTGATATTGCCGTTTACCTTGTAAGACTCGATCATCAAGTTTTTTATAAATTATTGATTTAAAAAGACATAATATCTTGAGTTATTAAAAATCAATAACTCCTAAAAATGGCAATTATAATGTGAGATTTTATTTTAACTAATTGATTATTATAAATAACACTATCTAATCAGGATGAGAGAGATACTAACCACTTTTTCGTCATGAGAGAATTTTAACCGATTTTAGAATCATTTCCTCCCACATTGATCACATTCAAGTGGTTAAATTGTTAAAACTCATCATAAGGTGATCAAATTTTCAAGGAAAATTCAATTGTTTATACAATCAATTCAATCGCTGCGAGTCAGGGAAGCCGATAGGCGGTGACGAGTAGTCTCTGGTAGCCAGGGCATTTTTTTAAAAAAATGCCAGACGGCGTAGAGTCATTGAGGTAGCTGGGCCTCGTTCCCAAAAGAACGAGGACAGCGGACGCAGGGCGGCCAGAGCATTTAATTCTGAAAATTCTGATTCTAACAATAAAAAATGTCCTGTACAAAGATATTTGCATTTAATTCTAGCGGGAACTGCTAACAATTTACAATTTGATTTTATTTAGGTATTGATGTGCTTTATCATGCGCGGTTTTAGATCGTACATATTCTTTACGATAGCTGCTAAGGTGCTCAGTGTCACGCTCAAAGATAAGACAATGGAGAATATAGGGCTTTTCCTTGCCTTTATGTTTTGAAACGGAAACAGCAATATAACCTTTTTCAGTAACGTTGCTATCTAAAACAGCACTATCTAACAGATGTGAATCTGTCGCCCATTTTTTCATTAAATATTCTCGTGCCGCTTTTTGTAACGCAATTTCAGCATTTTGCTCTTCGCCCCATTGTGCATTAATAAGCGCGTTAAATTGGCTGACAACCATTTCTTGATGATCACTGTCATGATGATCTTCTAAAATGTTTTCCTCTTTTAAAACAGTTTCCTCTTTAATAGCGATAGATTCTCGTTTTGGTAACTCTTCAAATTTTTCTTCGGCGGCGGGTTGGAGCCATGGTGTATTAGTCTGAATGGCTTCTAATTCAACAATCAACTCTTTGGTTCGCTTTAGCGTTTGACTCAGTTCCTTAACTCGTTGGAGTTCTTTGCTTAACTGTTTGATAAGTAAGGCATTTTTAATTTCTAATGTTTTTATTTTGGCTTGTAACTTTTGAATAGTGACTTCTTTTTCATCCCTTTCTTTAGTCGCAAGCCGAGCAGAAAGTTCTGCAAATTGTTGAGAATATAACAATTCAATTTGCGCCATCCGCGCCTCAATACGGAAAATAACATCATGTTTGTCGGCTTTATTATGTTCTTTATTATCAGCTTGAGGTTTCTCCTTGTTTTCAATTTCAATCTCTTTTCTGAGTTTAGAAATACGCTGAGTTGATCCCCCCGTTATTTGACGAATTTTTTCAAGTGAAGGGTAAATGCTTTGCTGTTCAAGCGTATCAATGGCATTTTTTATCGCTTCTCTTGTTAATAATATGCGTTTTTTCATAAACTTTTATGTCATGGTTGCCTTTTTTTGTATTTCACCCAAACGAAAAACGCTATAAGTGCTGAAGCACAAGTTTTTTGATATTTTCATGAAGCCAAATTGATTTGAAATTCAAAACCAATATTTCGCAAAATATTTTCAACTTCCCTTACGAGATCATCAAAGGAAAGAAAAGCGGAAAATGGCAACCAGTAATATTTTATAAAATGCCATCAAATTTCAATCAGATTTAATTCAGGACAATAAGTCGGTAAAAAATTGATAAAATTCGAGGTTCAAGTTGGTAAAAAAACTTGAACCTCGAAACCTTTTTCTTCCCAACTAGATATACAATCTAAAAGGGCGCATTCCCATTTTTTGGGTATAAAAATGATGTTATTTAAGCTGAATGTGATAAAAATATTTAAAAACCATAAGTGATGACACATTGAAAACGTACTATTCCCATTTTTCGGGGAGACTAATACTAAGAAAAATGTTACTACTCAGGGCAACCACAAGGGTGTGCAGCCGATTTATGAATACTTTCGTCAGTTGTAACTACTCAGCAGTTAGCCTTGAAATCAATTT
>JAGLHR010000550.1 GCA_023143415.1 Thiomargarita sp.
GGTGGGTTTCCACTTCGTTCCTACCCACCATACTTTACTCATTATTTATGATGATGAAAAATGGTGGGTTTCCACTTCGTTCCTACCCACCCTACATTTACTATTTTTGTTCCCAGAACTCCAATAGAATATCAAAGCTGAAGCGTTGAACTCCTCAGCCGTTAGCTTTGTTCAATAATTGTCGCATACAAATCATGTTCATCAGCCCCTATAATTTTCACATCAATAAAGTCTCCAGGGGCTAAATCCCATTCTTCTTCATCAATAATCACCATACCATCTATTTCAGGGGCTTCAGCTGCACTTCTGGCATAAATCGTTTCTGGGGTAACTTCGTCTATTAGTACAGTCACTGTTTCATTAATTCGTTCTTGAAGTTTGTTTGCACTGATAATACTTTGCGTTTCCATAAAACGGGTTAAACGTTCTTCCTTAACCACTTCGGGGAGAACACCGGGCAATCTATTAGCTGTTGCACCTTCAACGGGGGAATAAGTAAAAGCACCCACACGATCTAAACGCGCTTCTTCTATAAACGCTAATAATCGTTCAAAATCCTGTTCCGTTTCACCCGGAAAACCGACAATAAAGGTACTACGCAAAGTGATGTCAGGGCAAATTTCGCGCCAGTGGGCAATGCGACGTAACATATTTTCACTATCTGCTGGGCGACGCATGGCTTTAAGAATGGATGGGCTACTATGTTGCAGCGGTACGTCTAAATAGGGCAAAATCAAACCTTCTGCCATTAATTCAACCAGTTGATCAACCTGTGGGTAAGGATAAATATAATGTAATCGTACCCACGCGCCGAGTTCACCCATCAGTTTTGCTAATTCAATAATACGTGTTTTTATTGGGCGATTTTTCCAAAAATCAAGGCAGTATTTTTTATCAACACCATAAGCCGCTGTATCTTGAGAGACGATTAATAATTCTCGCACTCCCGCGCTCACAAGAAGTTCCGCTTCGTTGAGTATATCATTGATAGGGCGGCTCACTAATCTGCCACGCATCGTTGGAATAATGCAAAAGGTACATTTTTGATTACAACCCTCAGCAATTTTAAGGTAAGCATAGTGACGAGGAGTCAGTTTAATCCCCCCAGGGGGGGCTAAATCAATCAGCGGATCATGTTGCGGCGGTAATTCTGCATGAATCGCAGCCATCACTTCGTCTAAACAATTCGCGCCTGTCACTGCTAAGACTTCTGGATAATTTGCCTTAATGAGATCGCCCCGCGCTCCTAAACAACCTGTGACAATGACTTTATCGTTTTTTGTTAATGCCTCGCCAATCGCTTCTAAAGATTCTGTGATAGCATCATCAATAAAACCGCAGGTATTAATGATGATGAGATCAGCCTCTTCATAGCTAGGCGTGATCAAATAACCTTGAATACGCAATTGGGTGAGAATACGCTCTGAATCAACTGTTGCTTTTGGGCAACCTAGGGAGATAAAACCGATTTTAGGGATAATCTGAACCATATTTAACTTACCGCGTTATCGCTTTAACTTACTGAATTAGAACGTCTTTTAAAAATTTTCTGAATGGGTAAATGAATATCAAGAGGTTCATCAATCACTTCAGTGTCATTCATAGTAAAGGTTCTATGTTGCTTGGGTTGTGAGTAAATGTCTATTGCCTCTATTGAAGGTATCGCCAACCAACATTTTGGAGTCCAACGCTTCAGCTTTGGCGCATTTTGGAGTCCAACGCTTCAGCTTTGGTACATTTTGGAGTCCAACGCTTCAGCTTTGGCACATTTTGGAGTCCAACGCTTCAGCTTTGGCATTTTGGAGTCCAACGCTTTGCCATTAATCCTTGTCAATCCTGATCAAATTTGAACTATAATTAGTATTATATCTGTATAGGACATTTTTTATTTATTGTTAGAATCAGAATTTTCAGAATTTTTGAATTTTCAGAATTAAAAATCAAGTGAGTTTTCATTTCGAGGTTTAAGTTTTTTTGAAGAAAAACTTGAACCTCGAATTTGATATACAATCCTTGTAGTTATTGTTGTCAGACGAAAAACTTGATGATCTTACATCAATTATCTCCAATTATCTCTATACTCACACTCAGTTTGAACACAATGAAAAAATTTCCTTATCCCATCAAGCGGATTGGTATTATAGGCGGTGGACAATTAGCTAAAATGTCTGCACAAGCTGCTAAACAAATGGGTTTTTATGTCACAGTATTAGACAGTACGCCAAAATGTCCAGCCGCCCAGATTGCTGATGCTCAAATTATAGGCGATTTGTATGATGGCGAAAAAATCAAGGCACTTGCCAAAGTAAGCGATGTGTTGACTTATGATGTTGAACATATTGACATAGAAACGCTCAAAAATCTACATGATGAAGGTTTTATCATTTATCCCTCACCAGCCGTTTTGGAAATTATTCAGGATAAATTAAAGCAAAAACAAGTGCTTGCAGGACATGGTGTCCCCGTGCCATCCTTTGAAGCGATTGATCAGTTGACTTCAGAAGTTTTGGCTAATATGCGTTTACCCATTGTGCAGAAAGCCCGTAAGGGCGGATATGATGGTAAAGGGGTCGTCTTGTTACAAAGTCAGGCTGATATCGTTAATGCCCTACAAACGCCATCCATGCTTGAGGAGTTTATTGATTTCACGAAAGAATTAGCCATTATCATTGCGCGAACCCCGACGGGAAAAACAGCTTGTTATCCCGTAGTAGAAATGGTGTTTGATGATAAAACCAATATTTGTGATATTGTCGCTGTTCCCGCTCAAATTGATGCGGCAACTGCCGAAAAAGCCACTCGAATTGCTTTACACGCTATCGAAGCGTTAGGAGGGGTGGGCGTATTTGGAGTGGAAATGTTTCTCACACAGGATGGGGAGATATTGGTGAATGAAATCGCTCCAAGACCCCATAATTCAGGACATTATACGATAGAAGCCTGTATTACCAGTCAATTTGAGCAATTAATCCGAGTGATTAGCGGATTACCACTTGGCAGGTGCGATTTGTTGATGCCCGCTGCGATGGTTAATTTATTGGGCGAGCAGGGCTATACAGGTTCTCCCGTCATTGAAGGTTTACAAGAAGCCTTAGCCATTCCTGGGGCGGCTTTTCATTTTTACGATAAAACCACGACGCGCCCTTTTAGAAAAATGGGGCATATCACTATTTTAAATGAAATATTGGACAATGCCATTGCCAATACGCAAGTTATTAAAAATACTTTAAAAATCAAAGGTTTAAAATGGAACAGGCAAACGTAGGCATTATCATGGGCAGCGACTCAGATTTGCCCGTACTCAAAGAGGCAGCAGACATATTGGAAGAATTTGGTGTTGCTTATGAATTAACCATCGTCTCCGCCCACCGTACCCCTGAGCGTTTATTTAATTATGCTAAGGGGGCAGAATCAAGGGGTTTGGATGTCATTATTGCAGGTGCAGGCGGTGCAGCCCATTTACCCGGCATGATTGCCGCGATAACGCCCTGTCCTGTTATCGGAGTTCCCGTCAAAACGTCTGCTTTACAAGGGCTTGACTCCTTATTATCCATTGTACAAATGCCAGGCGGCGTTCCCGTTGCCACCGTTGCGATTAATAATGCCAAAAATGCGGGCATTCTTGCGGCACAAATTATCGGCGTGAAAAATCCAGAGATTCGCAATCAGGTGAAGCAGTATAAGGCGGGTTTAGAAAAGACTGTGAGTGAAAAAGCACAGCATTTGGAAGAAGTTGGTTATAAGGCTTTTTTTAATGGTGAATGATTAGGAACGTTTCGAGGTTTTAGTTTTTTGAAAAAAAACTAAAACCTCGAAAATGAAATAAACTCTCCGACTAGACCTGATTCAACATTGTCGAATTTATTTCATG
>JAGLHR010000551.1 GCA_023143415.1 Thiomargarita sp.
TTTAACTCAAAAGGGAAATGCTATACTCAGCCTTGAAATTGATTTCAAGGCTAAAAGACAAAGCAGGCTAAAGCCCAATGCCATTAAGTTAAGGGCAGGGACAGGACTGCCCCTACAAAACCCCGCGCGTGCTTGTAGGGGCGAACCTGCGTGTTCGCCCTGGCTTAACTTAATGGCTTTGAGGCTAAAAGACAAAGCAGGCTCAGCTAAACTTTCTAATTAGTCTGTTTTAACAGACTTTAGCTTTCAGCCTTGAAATTTATTTCAAGGGTGAATAGTTATTCAAGCTAAGAAACGACCCGTTTTTTGAAAAAACTGGCTACCCGATTACTTATGCACAGGTACTTAACGATTCCTAATCCACCGCCCAAATACTGGAATAGAGAGTTGCTCTTGTTCATTTAATAAATAACGTTGTTTTAACCAGCGGCGAGTACGACGATCTAATTGTGCGGGTTTGGAGAAAGCCAAATTTTCTAGGGCGGTTTGAATGGTGTCGGGCGCAGTAGAAAAAACATTGCTGAAATAGTTTCTTGCTTGACTCAATACGACATTTTCTATGTGATCAACATCTTGAATGTTAGCCTGTTCACGTTCTTTATCATTTAAATGCTCAACCAGCAGCTTGGCATACAGTTGTAGTAAATAGGGCTGCCCATTGACACGCTCAAAAATGGCTTTCGCCACCGTCAAGGGAATCGCTTCATCTGGAAAAGCGGGTGTCGGTTTTTTTAATAAATTCAATGAGTTATCTCTATCAAGTAGCCCAATTCGCAATTCTTGCACATTGATCAAGTGATCGCTCCAAAGGTTGTCTAGCTCATCAAACGGTGCAGCCCCGGAAACTAATAAATGCAGATGACTGCGGTGTTGAATGGTGGCGCGAAATAAGCCCATCAGTTTCAGTAAATCGTTTCTTGTCCCCGGAAAATAGGTCTCTAAACGTTCAAATTCGTCCAAACATAACAAAATACGATGTCCAGAAGTTTGGCCGATCGTTTCTAAGCTGTCAAACCATTGGGTTAATGCACTAAAAGGCGGCGCGTCGGGTAAAGGTGGTAACTCTAAACGACGATCCCGTTGCGCCTGTTCCCGGGTTTGCTTTGCTAAAGCTTGGAAAAACGCCAGGATGGAGTCCATCGGGTTAGCTTGAATATCAAAAAATACAAATACCGCATCGGGCACTTTTGCTGGTAACATTTTCAATAACGACGTTTTACCACAGCGACGTGGTCCGAGTAAGGCGATTGAGGCACTTTCTTCGGGGTGGGCGAGTAGGGCAGCAAGACGTTGGATTAAATTTTCACGACCTCGAAAAATAGGTTGATCATTTTCTGGATTCAAGGGTTTATCAATACGAAAAGGGTTTGGAATAACATGAGCTATTGCTTGGGTATCACGACACAAGCTGGCAGTAACGTCTTCCCAAGTATGTAAGGTATCGGTCAACACGCGCGCAAGGAGCGAATCATCGCCCCGTAGTTGGTTGGCGAGTGCCTGAAGTGATTTTGTGGTTGTTTCCAGATGTTGTAAACGGTGGTAGCCATTGTCAGTATCAAGGGCCGCTTGAAGGTAACGGGCGGTATCACGGAACGCGAGGAGTTTATTATCCGCTCCTTCGATTCCCGATAACCATTGCCCTTGTAAATCAACCGCCGCTTTAAATTGATGCTTTTGGGCTAAGGTTGTTAATTCACGGGCTTGGAGATGAGCAAGTGCTGCTTGTCCTATTTTTCTTTGTCCAGGGGCAATCGCACAGGCATTAAGTACCTGAGCGACGGTTTCGGGATGCGTCTCGGCATTGAGGAGAATGTGGCTGAGTAGAAAGGGGTGAGGGAAATAGCTGAGTTCGTGGTATAGCACGGGGACAAGATGTAAGGTGGAACGGTTGCTCAATCTTTGTGCAAGATAAAAAAAAGGTTGTAATAAAAGTTCAAAAAAATAGAAAGGAATTAAGCGAAAGAAAAATAAAAGGAATGCCACGCCGATTGCCACGCCGAATTTCACGCCGAATTTCACGCCTCCTACCACGACGGCTGTTATGCCGAATGCCACGCCGAATGCCACGCCGGTTATCACGCCGGATGTCACGCTGGCTGCTACGTCGGATGTCACGCTGGCTGCTACGCCGATTATCACGCCGAATGCCACGCCGAATGCCACGCCGAATGCCACGCCGGTTACCACGCCGGTTACCACGCCGGTTATCACGCCGAATGCCACGCCGGTTATCACGCCGGTTATCACGCCGAATGCCACGCCGATTGCCACGCGAACAGGTTCTAAAGGATAACCCAGCGCATCCGCAATGATTGATAGCAACAATACAACCGCCGGCGTTACCCATAACAACAAGGCAAACATTTCCTTAACATAAGCTCTTTTAATGGCCCGGTTTTCTTCTGCCCACCATAGCTTCCAAGCTGGGGCATCGGGATTATCTATTCCACACCCTTTTAAATGATGGTGCAAAGTAATCGGTTGCATAAAAAATAGCCAAAGTAGAGCAAAGTGGTTAGGTAATTTTGTTTTAATCATGGTTTTTATCTCTTAGTTTTGCGTCAAGTCAAGAAACCCAGTTTCTTTAAGAATACTCAGCGCGGTAACAAACTTAACTTTTTTAATGAGGTTGGTGGGCAAAAAAAAGACTTTGCCCACCCTACATAAAAGTTTAAATTATGCCCGCGTGCAGTAAAAATGGGTTTCTCAGAAAGAAACTGGGTTTATCAGAATTGAGTTAATCCGTTTGTTACTACTCAGCCGTTGTTAGCCTTGAAATCAATTTCAAGGCTAAAAGCCAAAGCAGGCTCAGCTAAACAACTCAGTCTGCTTTAGCAGACTTTAGCTTTCAGCCTTGAAATTGATTTCAAGGCTGAGTAGTTACATCCGTTTTATCCTGTTCAAAATTCGATTCAATTAACCATTCTTGCAACACCTTACCAAATAATTGCCATTCTTCCGTTACCAAACCCCGTTCTATCAAACTACGCCGCTTTATTTTTTGTTCTGATTGGCAAGCCGTTTGTAAACTTTCTCGTTCCTCTTTAGTTAAGTTGACCCATAATTTGTTAAAACGCGCAGCAGCATTCGTCTGAAAATGTCGCAGCGCCACTTCATCGTTTTCACCATTTTGTCGCGCCTCTATAAGACATTGCCCCAACAATTGCAGATAAAATGGATGTCGTCCTGCCCACATTTTGATTAATTCAACTTGTTGAGGATGAAAATTGCCGAGCGCAATGATGCTATCACGACTTGCTCTATCTAACAAATCAATATGTAACAAACGTAAACTTAACGGCGATGTTTTTCCCATATCGGCAAAAATACGGTTCATTTCCCGACTCGTGACAAATACGATCACCAACTGCCCTTCTTGCAACATACCCCGTACCCTTTCAAAAAAACGGAGCGGCAAAACTTCCAAAAAATGTTCCGCCTCGTCTATTAATAATAATGGGGGTAATTTGGTTGAAGTCGCTATCTCTACTGCCCATTGTTGTAAAACATTCGCCGCCTGTTCGGGATTATCGGGTGCATTTTGTTGGGTAATCGCATTAATCAATGCAGGTAAAGAGGCGGCAGTTTGCGAACCATCAACAAATACCACCAGATGCGCCGTTGTTTGCAAGTACTGTTGCCATGTTTTCAATAGCGATGTTTTACCCATACGCTGCTCGCCCACTATAGAAAGGCTTTCCGTATTTTTGAGGGCATCATTTAATTGCCGTAATAAGGCTTTGCGCCCGACAAAATCAGGCGGTGTCACTACCATTGATGGATGATAAGGAGATGGGGGGGGGCAAAAGCGTGACATGTTTTTGAAAAACCACCAACTTCCTCCTACCACAAAAAGAACACCTAAGATTTTCACAATCAAATAAGGGGCAACACCAAGCCCTATTAAACCTATCACAATACCAGCAAAGCCAATAATACTATTGATTGCAATGTGTAATCTGTCTGATTTAGTCATTATTTTGTATTCCATCGCCTCTTGCAAAACAGGCTTTTTCGAGATGAGAAATCCGATTTTTTTCAAATAAAAATTGATTGATGCAAAGCCAAATCACATCAAAAACGTGATATTCGAGTAATATTAATTGCGAATAAATTATCAGTTATATGCCAGTTTATTTCAACTGTCATATCATAAATTAGAATTGCTGTGCGAATAGTCGTCGCGCCGAAGAAATTAATGCGAGACAATTTCTATCAAATCAATAATTATAGATGTTCAGATAAATCATTTCACGAAAAACCTCAGAGGTTTGGAGCCAAACATTTTTCTGAACGTCTATAGCGAGCGTAGCATCACTGCCATTAAGTTAAGTCTTGGAGTCCACGCAGGTTCGCCCCTACTGAAAGAGGCTTATGAATGAAAACGAGGGCGAACACGCAGGTTCGCCCCTACTGAGGGTTCATAAATGAAAACGAGGGCGAACACGCAGGTTCGCCCCTACTGAAAGGCGTGAGGTTTTGTAGGGGCAGATCTGCGTGTCTGCCCTTCGTGACATGAGTTTTGCAAGAACCTCTGAATATTAACATTAATCTCATCGATCAACGGGTTAGGAAATTAGCTGAACAATATGAAACTCATTTGCAACAACAACTTAAAACCAATAAGACTCTAACAAAAGTAATACCTTCGCCAAACACTTGAGTATTAAACTCAATTATTCAAAAAACGCTTTAAAATCAACGAGATTTAAAATAAGCTCAATTAGATTCAAAAATACGGTAAGTATTTGAAATTTAACCAATATGGCATAAATAACCTTATGATTTAGTATGTTAATTGGCGAAGGTATCTATCCTTGTGAAATAATTTGAAATATGCGAAAATGAAAAAATGAATAATGAATTTATACAAAAACAGCTTCAGGCTTCTATTAGTGTCAAAGAAAAAATCCTAGAAAACGATGCCCTTATCTCAATGATTGGGAAAGTTGCTAATAAATGTATTGATGCATTATCCAAGGGACAAAAAATTTTATTGGCAGGAAATGGGGGTAGTGCCGCTGATGCACAGCATATCGCAGCAGAACTCGTCAGTCAATATGAATTTAAACGCGCACCTCTACCAGCGATGGCATTAACGACAGATACATCAATTTTAACCGCAATCAGTAATGATTATGGATATGAAAAGCTATTCGCAAGACAGTTACAAGCGAACGCCGTCAAGGGGGATGTTTTTATCGGGATTTCAACCTCTGGAAACTCGCCGAATGTACTTCAAGCCTTACAATATGCCCAAATTTCTGGTATCATAACAATTGGTCTGACTGGAGCGCATGGTGATAACATGGCTAAATTATGCGAACTCTGTATAAAAATCCCTTCAATCAGCACACCCAGAATACAAGAAGCACATATCACAATCGGACATATTCTCTGTGGAATGATTGAAAACACTATTTACGGACGACAAAATGAAACTCTGTGATTTTGAAGTCGGCTTAAACAAACCCCTATTTCTTATTGCGGGACCCTGTGTCATCGAATCGGCGCAACTCGCCATTGACACTGCTGGACAATTAAAAACGATCACTGAAAAATTGGCTATTCCATTTATTTACAAATCCTCGTATGACAAAGCCAATCGTTCTTCACATACCAGTTTTCGCGGCGTGGGCATAGAAAAAGGACTACGCATTCTTGAACAAGTTCGCGAACAAATCGGAGTACCTATTTTAACGGATGTGCATGAAGATACGCCATTAGCAGAAGTAGCCAGTGTCGTCGATGTGCTACAAACCCCCGCATTTTTATGCCGCCAAACGCATTTTATCCAAAATGTCGCTCGCCAAGGCTTACCTGTCAATCTCAAAAAAGGGCAATTTCTAGCACCTTGGGATATGATCAACGTGGTAGAAAAAGCCAAGGCGGTGGGCAATGATAACATTATGGTTTGTGAACGCGGTGTCTCTTTCGGGTACAATAATCTGGTTTCTGATATGCGATCTTTAGCAATCATGCGTGACACAGATTGCCCCGTCGTTTTTGACGCAACCCATTCGGTGCAACTACCAGGCGGACAAGGTCAAAGTTCGGGAGGACAACGTGAATTTGTACCTGTTTTAGCACGCGCTGCGGTAGCAGTGGGGATAGCTGGACTTTTTATGGAAACGCACCCCCAACCTGATCGCGCTTTAAGCGACGGTCCCAATATGTGGCCTTTAAATAAAATGGCCGCTTTATTGGAAACACTTAAACAACTTGATAATACTGTCAAAAAATTGGAAAATCTTTAAACATCATAATCAGGGCAACCACAAGGGATTGCCCCTACGACATAATCAGGGCAACCACAAGGGATTGCCCCTACATCAGAATATTTTGTATTAATAAGAATATTGTTGTAGGGGCAATCCTTTATGGTTGCCCTGAGTAGTTACCCCAAATATTGAGATTTAGAAACCTTTTCAAAAGGTTTCTTCGCGGCTAATTAATTTTAAAACACTTATTTTTCAATGTGTTACAGACTTTTTATAAGCATCAATTGTCAAAAAAACGGATAATTGGAAAAGAGGAAATATGTCAAAAATAGCCAAAATACACGCCCGTGAAATTATTGATTCCCGTGGTAATCCTACGGTTGAAGCTGAAGTCACCACAATTGATAATGCAAGAGGACGTGCAGCCGTACCTTCTGGCGCATCCACGGGAAAAAGAGAAGCCATCGAATTACGCGACGGTGACAAAAGCCGCTATTTGGGAAAAGGGGTGCGTACAGCGGTTAAAAATATCAATGGTGAAATACGCAATGCCATAGAAGGTATTGAAGTCACCGCCCAAACTGAAATTGATAACAAAATGATAGCCTTAGATGGCACTCCCAATAAAGCGCGTTTAGGGGCGAATGCCATTTTAGCCGTCTCCATGGCGGCGGCTAAAGCGGCTGCTAACCACCTTGATTTACCACTCTATCGTTATCTAGGCGGTGCTGGACAAGTGCAAATGCCAGTTCCTATGATGAATATTATCAACGGCGGCGCACATGCCGATAACAATGTCGATTTACAAGAATTTTTAATTTTACCCACCGGTGCACCGTCACTAACTGAAGCCGTGCGCTATGGTGCCGAAATTTTTCATGCCCTAAAAAGCGTCCTAAAAAGCCAAGGCATGAATACCGCCGTTGGGGATGAAGGCGGTTTTGCCCCGAATTTATCTTCCAACGAAGCGGCGATAGAAATCATTTTGCAAGCCATTGAAAAAGCAGGCTTTAAGGCGGGAGAAGATATCTGGCTTTCTTTAGACGCGGCGAGTTCCGAGTTTTATAAAGACGGCATATATGACCTCGCTTCAGAGGGCAAAAAACTGGACGCTGCCCAATTTACGGACTACCTGGCTGATTGGGTAGAAAAATACCCCATTATTTCCATTGAAGACGGCATGGCTGAAGACGACTGGGAAGGATGGGCGATACTCACAGAAAAACTGGGCAAAAAAATACAATTAGTCGGCGATGATTTATTTGTCACCAACACTGTTATTTTGAAAGAGGGCATTACCAAAGGCATCGCCAATTCCATATTGATTAAACCCAATCAAATTGGCACCTTAACAGAAACACTGGCTGCCATTGAAATGGCAAAACGCGCCCGTTACACCGCTGTCATCTCCCACCGCTCAGGTGAAACAATAGACAGTACAATTGCTGATCTCGCAGTAGCCACTTCTACGGGTCAAATTAAAACCGGCTCACTCTCACGTTCTGAACGTATAGCCAAATACAACCAACTGATTCGTATAGAAGAAGAATTGGGAGATAACGCGATTTACCCAGGGAAAGCCGCATTTTATAATTTGTCTTTCTCATCTTAATTTGGATTTGAAATGAAGAAACCCAGTCGCTGCGAGCCAGGGAAAGCCGA